>DAOTYR010000118.1:0-12025 GCA_034434655.1 Chloroflexaceae bacterium | reverse complement strand
CTGAATGTGGCTGAAATGCCAGGCGGGGAACGGGGTTGGCAACCCCGTTCTCCTGGAGGCCCTCGCATCCGGCGGGGTCATGGGCCAATACGTTTCACATAACAGGACGTACGCGGTGGAGGGGATGCGGGGAGGCTTCGCCTCCCCGCATCCCCCTGTTCCCGCCCGCGGCGGCCAGGCGGCCTGGCGCAACCCCCACGGCCCTCCCGCCGCGGGCGGGCACCAATTGGTGGAGGGCCGCAGGCCCTCCACCCCTCCCCGCCGGAAGGCGACCGCGTAACTCCTGTTATCATATCAGCCGTCCATGCGGCTGCGCCGCACAACCCCGTAATGAACATAAGGTTGTTCTTGGGAGGGCTGCGCCCTCCCAAACCCTCCCGCGGGTGGGGGCATGGGGAAACCCGGTTTCCCCATGCCCCTGCGGGGCGGGGGCGTGGGGAAACCCGGTTTCCCCACCTCCTCGCCGAGAGCCTATGTTTACGTTAGCCGTCCATGCGATTCGCGCACAACACCCGATGAACATCGCCTGGGAGCGCGGGCGGCCCGCCCGCGTCGCGTCTCCGCGGGCACGGTGACGGCCCCCCTCCCCAGCCCTCCCCCCGCTGGGGGGAGGGAGTCCGGCTCCTCCCCCCAGCGGGGGGAGGTTAGGAGGGGGGGGTCAGCGCCGCATGCGCGTAGGTGAGCAGCCTATGTTCACGTTAGCCGTCCATGCGGCTCCGCCGCATACCGACGGGATGAAAATAGGTTGTTCCTGGGAGGGCAAAGCCCTCCCAGACTCTCCCACCGGGTGGGGGGTCTGGGGAAACCCGGTTTCACCAGACCCCTGCGGGGCGGGGGCGTGGGGAAACCCGGTTTCCCCGCACCCCTCGCCGAGGGCGTATGTTCACGTTAGAGAGAGGAGGAACGCTCTGTGGAAGTCACACGACGTGAGTTTCTGGTGGGATGCAGCGCGGCGATCGCCGCCCTGGCAGCCGGGCGCGTCAGCCAGTTGATCTTTGCCGACCCGGTCAGCGCCGCCGGCAGTGACGAGATCCTGGTGGTCGTCTTCCTGCGCGGCGGCTGCGATGGCCTGACCCTGCTCTGCCCCTACGACGACCCGGCCTACCGGCAGGCCCGCGGCTCGCTCGCCCCGCCCCTGACGGGTCAAAACGCGCCGTTGCGGATCGATCCGCGCAACCCCTCCTACGGCACAAGCAGTTTCGGCCTGAACAGCACCATGCCCCATCTCAGGGAACTCTACGACGCCGGGCGGCTGGCCCTGGTTCATGCCTGCGGTCTCAACGACGACACGCGCAGCCACTTCGATGCCATGGACTACATCGAGCGGGGCACGCCAGGAAACAAGACCACTGGCAGCGGCTGGATCACCCGCCATCTGCAAACCAGCGGCCTCACCACCGGGCTGTTGCCCGCGGTCGCCGCCGGCAACCAGACGCCGGCCTCGCTCCTGGCCTACCGCGACGCCGTGGCGATGCCCAACCCGCGCTCGTTCACCATCAGCAGCTACTGGCGCTACAACCGCCCCGAGGAGAACTATCCGCTGATGCGCGCGTTGGAGAGTTTCTACCCGGGCAGCGGCCTCAACCCCCTGGACATCGCCGGCCGCCGCACCATCGAGACGATCAAGGCCATCCGCGCCGCCAATCCGGGCGCCTACACCCCCCGCAATGGCGTGACCTACCCTGCCGGTTCGTTCGGCAATGCGTTGCGCACCGTGGCCCAGCTCGTCAAGATGGAGCAGGGGCTGCGCATCGCCACGGTGGACCTGGGGGGCTGGGACACCCACGAGAACCAGGCCCAGAGCGATGGCACCGGCTACCTGCCCGACCGGCTGGGGATGCTCTCACAGGGCCTGTTTGCCCTGTACAGCGACCTGGTCGATTACCAGAACCGCCTGACCATCGTGGTCATGAGCGAGTTTGGCCGGCGTCTGGGGCGCAACGCCAGCAATGGCACCGACCACGGCCACGGCAACGTGATGCTCGTGCTTGGCGGCGGGGTCAATGGCGGGCGGGTCTATGGTCAGTGGCCCGGCCTGCTGGACCTGGACCAGGGGCAGGATCTGCGGATCACCACCGATTTTCGGGTAGTGCTGGGCGAGATCATCCTCCGGCGCCTGGGCAATCCCAATCTCGGGGCGATCTTCCCCGGCATGACCGCGCCGATGTTCCAGCCTCTCGGGCTAGTCAGCGGGGTAGATCCAGGGCCGATTGTCTGGGCCAGCGCTACCGATGAGGAACCGGCGCTGCCCGCGCAGAGCCGCGATTTGCCTCAGCGAATCTATCTGCCGGTTACGGCGAACTGCTAACGTGAACATAGGCTGCTGGAGCAGGGGTGTGGGGAACCCTGGTTTCCCCACGCCCCTGCCCGCGGGAGGGCCTGGCCCTCCCGCAGGGTAGGGGGAAACCGGGTTTCCCCATACCTCCGCCCGCGGGAGGGGTTGGGAGGGCTGTGCCCGCTCACGAACACCGTCCCCTCGCTCACCCTCTCCCGCTGGGGGCGGGAACCGGGCTCCTCCCCCCGGTGGGGGGAGGCTGGGAGGGGGGCAGATCGTTGCATCCCGGATGACCTACCATCCGCCGCCGGAGCGCCCCCCGCCGAAGGAGCCGCCCGCGCTTCCCCCGCCAAACGACCCCCCCGAGCCGTGGCGGCTGCCCCAACCACCGCCGCCGCCGCTCCAGCCGCCACTGCTCCAACTGCCGCTGCCGCCCCAGCCGCCTCCGGTGATAATGATCGGACCGGGACCAGGCATGTTCGTTCGGTCGTAGGAGCGGAGCTGGCGCTCGATGTCGCGGGCCTCATCGCGGATGCGTTCGGCGCGCTGGAGGGCCTTGTTCAGGGCCTCCTCGCCGGTGATCGGCAGGCGGATCTGATCGAACTCCTGCCGGAGGGCCTCCAGGCGCTGGAACAGGTGCGCCGGCGCGCGCCGGCGCACGCGCGCGCCGAGGCTCTCGGCGGCGTTGAGCCAGTTGCGCGCCTCGGCCAGGGCGCCGTTGAGCTTGCTCCGCGCCTGCTCCAGGCGTTGCACATCGCCATACACCGCCCGGTAGACCGTCTGCGACTCGCGCTGCAACTCCTGGTAAGCGGCATTCAGTTGCTCGAGCGCCGCGCGGCGCTCCTCTTCCTCCACCTGGCGCGCGCGGGCGTCGAGAGCCTGAGCCTGCTCGAAGCGTTCGAGCAGGTTCCTCAGGGCGGCAACGCTGGCGGGAGTAATGTCGGCATCGTGGACGTTGACGAACCGGGCGATCTTGTTCACCTCGCCGGCAATGATGGGCTGGAGGCGATCGGCCTGCTGGCGGAGCTTTTGCATCGTCTCGGCCTCGGAGCGGGCCTGGGCCAGGGCCTCATCGGCGAGGCGGTCGGCGGCGCTGGCCGCGGCGGCGAGGCGCAGCCAGTCAGGTTTCTCCTGCTGCGCCTCGGCCCGGGCGATGGCCAGTTGGGCCGCGGCCTCGCGGAGTTGCGCTTCGGGAACCTTGCTCACATCGGGGTCGTGGGCGCGCACGAACTCCTCGCCGGCGGCAATGCTGCGCTCGGCCTCGGCAAGCAGGGCGCGGGCGGCGTCGCGCGCCTCCTCGAGGGCCTTCAGGCGCTCGATAATCGCCTCGATCAACTGGTCCACGAAGGCCAGTTCCTGCTCGGCGGCATCGAGCTGTTCCTGGGCGAACAGGAACTGCTGGGCCTCCATAGAATTGGCGGCGCGGGCGCGCTTCCAGTGCTCGTAGGCGCGGTCGGCGGCGGCCTGGGCCTCGCTGCCGTTGCCGCGGATGTCGCTCCAGGCGCTCTCGGCGAACTCGTCAACGATGTCGAACACGCGGCGGCCCTCGGCGATGCGCTCGGCGGCCCGCAGGCCGCGTTGCTCAAGCTCGGCGATGCGCCGCGCATTGGCCTGGGCAAGGGCGGGCGCGCCGCTGCCCTGGGCGATGGCGGCCTCGAGGCGCGCCTGAGCCGCGTCGAGCTGGGGGATGGCCGCGTCCGGCTCGCCGCGCTGCAGCGCCGCGACGGCCTCGGCCAGGGCCTGGTCGGCCTCGGCCAGGGCTTGGCGGCTGGCATCGAGCCGGAAGCCCTGCCGTTCGACGGCGATGCTGCTCTCGCGTTCCTGCGAGATGCCGGCGCGGATCTGGGCGTAACGTTCGGCGACGGCGCCGATCTGCTGGCTGCGTTCCGACGCTGCCTGGGCGGCGGCGACGGCCTCGGCGAAGGTGAACTGCTCGAGGGCCGCCGCCGCGCGCTCCACCTGCTGCCGGGCCGGGGCGAGGGCCGCCGCAGGGTCGGCAAGTTCCTCACCCAGAGCCGCGAGCCGGTCGGCAGCGCCGGTCAGGCTTTTTTTGCCCGCTCAACCTCCTCGCGCGCCCGGCGCGCCTGTTCATCGAGGTCGGCGCGCAGCCGCTCCACGACCGCCAGATCCTCGCCGACGGCCCTTGCCTCGGCCGCCACCTCGTCGTAGGCGGCGGCAGCCTGCAGCAACTGCTCGTTGCCGGGCTGCTTGCGGCGCTCCAACTGCTCGGCGATCTCCTTGAAGCGAAGCTGGGCCGCGGCGAAGCGATCCCTGGCGGCGCCCTGGAGCTGGCTCAGCCGCGCAACCTCGGCCGGAGGGTAAGACACCCGGTCGTACTTCGCCTTCTCAGCGGCGGCGTTGAAGCGCTGGCCGAGGGCCGCGATAAGCGCCCCGGCCTCTTCACGGGCGTCTTTGAGCCGCTGCTGGGCCGTGGCGCGCGCCTTCGTCGCGCGCCATAGGAGGACCAGGGCGTAGCCGCCCGCGCCCAGGCCCGCCAGGACGCCTGCTCCAACGACGATCGGCGTCGGATTGATGTTGATGCCGCCGCCGGGTTGGGGCGGGTTCTTGATCGACTCCTCGATTGCTCCGAGGGCCGTGGTCACCCCGCGGGTGAAATCGCCGGCGGAGAGACCGGGGTTGAGGGCGGTCGTGCGGATGTACTCGGCATTGTCGTTGACCTCGAGCGCGGCGTTCCAGTCATCGCCATAACTGATCTCGCTGTAGCGCTGGTCGAGCGCGACGTAGATAGCGATCGTATTGGTGCGGAAGGCGCCATCGCTGCGCTGCAGGCCATCTTCGATCAGGCGCCTGGTAAAATCGTTGGGACCGCCGTCTTCCACCAGGTAAATCGCCACCGCGGCGCCCCGGTTGAGCAAGGGGCGGGCGGCTCGCTCCACCGCGCTCCGGTCCAGGCGCCCCCCGGGGTCGCGGATGATCAACTGGCCCTGGGCGAGGGCCGGAACCGTCAGCAGCAGCAGCAGGGCCACAGCGGCTGCAAGACGGATCAACTGGCGCATGGCAGTTTCTCCTTTGGCGTTCACTCGTCCGCCTCCAGGGCCTGTTGCAAATCGGCGAGGAGGTCGTCCACATCCTCGATGCCGACGCTGAGGCGCACCAGGCCGGCGGGAACCTCCAGCGGCGAGCCGGCGACGGAGGCGTGGGTCATCGCGGCGGGAACCTCGATCAGGCTCTCGACGCCGCCGAGGCTTTCGGCGAGGGTAAAGAGGCGCGTGCGGGTGACGAGACGATGGGCGACGGGCGCGCCTCCCGCGGCCACGAACGAGACCATGCCGCTGAAGCCGCGCATCTGGCGGCAGGCCAGGTCGTGCTGGGGATGCTCGGGCAGACCGGGGTAGAAGACCTGCGTCACGGCGGGATGGCCCTGCAGGAAGCGGGCGACGGCCAGGGCGTTCTCGCCGTGCTGGCGCATGCGCAGGGCGAGGGTCCTGATCCCGCGCAGCACCAGCCAGCAATCGAAGGGGCCGGGCGTGGCCCCGGCGGCGTTCTGCACGAAGCGCAGGCGGGCGGCGACCTCGTCGTGGGAGGTGATCACCGCGCCGCCGACCACGTCAGAATGCCCCCCGAGGTATTTGGTGGTGGAATGGAGCACGATATCGGCGCCCAGTTCGAGCGGGCGCTGGCAGGCGGGAGAGGCGAAGGTGTTGTCAACCACCGTCAGCGCGCCGTGCCGGCGCCCGATGGCGCTGATGGCGGCGATGTCGGCCAGCTTCAGCAGGGGGTTGGTGGGCGTTTCGAGCCAGATCAGGCGCGTGTCAGGGCGCAACGCCGCCGCCACCCGCTCCGGGTCGCGGGTGTCCACGAAACTGGCGCTGATGCCCTTGTCTTCGAGCACATGTTTGAAGAGCCGGTAGGTGCCGCCATACACATCATCGCCGCAGAGCACGTGATCGCCCGACCGCAGCAGGGCCAGGGCGATGCTGGTCTCGGCGGCCAGGCCGGAAGCGAAGCAGAGACCGTGCGCGCCGCCTTCGAGGGAAGCGAGGGCCGTTTCCAGCGCGGTGCGGGTAGGATTGCCGGAGCGGGCATAGTCGTAGCCCTTGTGCACGCCCACGGCTTCCTGAGCGAAGGTGCTGGTCTGATAAATCGGGACGATCACCGCGCCGGTGGCGGGATCGGGTTCCTGACCGGCGTGGATGGCGCGGGTGGAAAAACCGTAGTCGGGCATCGGCGCCTCCGTGGCTGTCATGGGTCGCACCGGGATTATAGCACGCTGATCGTAGTCGGAACCGCCCGGCAGGAGTATAATGATGCGTAGAAATATCCCCCCGGGGCGCGGGGGAACCCGCTTTCCGCCACGCGCGATCATCCGTCCTGGGTCAAAAGGTAAGGTTCGTAGGAGAGGTACCGTTCACAGCGTTCTACCCCCCTCCCAGCCCCCCCCCGCTGGGGGGAGGAGCCGGGTTCCCTCCCCCGGCGGGGGAGGGGAGGGAGGGGGCGGTTCCGCGCGCGATGGGAGCATACCGCATAGCCCTGCTGAGGAGCAGGGGTATTGTTCGAAACGTCAACGTGCGGTATGATATGACAACGAGGAGCCGCAGAAAGGCAGGGGTGCCATGAATGACGCGCTGATTATGTTCGGCATCATGCTGTTCGTGCTGGTGGCGCAGGGGATCCTGTGGGCCTGGGTGTTTGCCGAGCGCAACCGCAAGATTCCCGACGTAAAGATCATGAACTGGCGTGAGTTGCTCGAGATGTCGCAGAAGGGGATCGAGGAGGCTTACCGCCGCGCGCGGAGCAGTCTGTCCCGGCGGTAGGCCTCCCATCGGGTGGGGGTCTGGGGAAACCGGGTTTCCCCAGACCCCTGCGTGAGGGTGTAGCCCTCCCAAACCCTCCTGCGGGCGGGGGGATGGGGAAACTCCGTTCCCCCATGGTCACGTGAGACGGTCATGCGCATGGCGCACACCGCCCGCTGCAACCGGCCCGGGAGCGCGGGCGTCCCGCCCGCGCCACGGCTCCGCGGGCACGGCGTCAGTTCCCTCCCTGACCCTCCCCCACTAAGGGCAGGAACCCGGCTCCTCCCCCCAGCGGGGGGAGGCTGGGAGGGGGGCTGAACGCGGCGAACGATGTTCACGTCAGGCCCAATGACCATGCCGAAAGCCGGAGCATTGGCCCCACCAATGCTCCGGCCTTCCGTGCGCTTACTGCCGTCCGGCGAGGCGCTGCAACTGTTCCACATCGATCAACGAAATAACATCGTCGTCAATGCGGATCATGCCGCCCTCGCGCAGTTCGCCGATGGCTTTGGTGACCGTCTCGCGATAGGAGCCGATCATCTCGGCGAGTTGCTGGTGAGTGTAGCGCACGACCATGGGCGGGTTGGCGGGGAGGGCCGCGGGCTGGGGCGGGAGCCCCGCCAGGTTGAGCAGCACGCTGGCGAGGCGCTGGGCGACGTTTTTGAAGGCGATGTCGGCCAGTTTGTTCTCCATGGCCCGCAGGCGCTGGCCCATCAGTTCCATGAAGGCGAGGGCCACCTGGGGGTAACGCTCGAGGATGCGGCGCAGGGTGTCGCGCCCGATCAGCCCGATCACGCACTCGGTCATCGCCTCGGCGAAGGTGTCGTGGAGCCACTGCCCCACCAGGGTCATCTCGCCGAAGATCGTCACCGGTTCGAGCACCATCAGCGTCAGCGCGCGGCCCTCGGGCGAGAGTTTGTAGATCCGCACGCGCCCAGAGCGCAGCACAAACAGTTGTTCGCCGACCTCGTTGGGCGAATGGAAGATCTGCCCGGCCGGGTAGATGCTGTAGCTGATCAGCCGCTCGATCTCGGCCCGCTCGTCGGGGCTCAGCCGGGCGAAGATGTCGCCGGCGGTCACACAGTGGATGGCGGGTTCATTGGTCATGGGTGGAACCTGAGAGGTCGCCGGACGGCTCCTGGAGCGCGCCGGCAATGCGCGTGCCGCCCCCGGCGAAGCCGGCAAGGTTGGTGATGCGCGCGGCCACCGCGCCGGCGGCGAGCGCGTCGAGGGCGGCGCGCACCTTGGGGATCATGCCGCCGCTGATGGCTCCGCCGGCGATGGCCGCCTCGACGGCTGCGGCATCGAGCCGGGCGGCGATCTGGCCGTCGAGGATCACGCCGGGCACATTGCTCACAAAGACCAGTTCGCTGTCGCCCAGCGCCCCGGCGATGGCCTGGGCGACCATGTCGGCATTGATGTTGTAGCTCAACCCGTCGGACGCGCCCATAGCCACCGGCGCGAACACGGGCAGCCAGCCCAGATCGATCATCGCGCGAATGGCGGCGACCTCCACGCCGGTAACCACCCCGACACGGCCCAGGTCGGCGCCGCCGGGGCGGTAGGGCGCGCAGCGCAGCAACCCCAGGTCAATCCCGCTGAGACCCACGGCGCGGACGCCCCGCGCCACCAGGTGGGCCACCAGGCGCTTGTTGATCGTCCCGCAGACCACGGCCTGCATAATTGCCATCGCCTCGGGCGACGTCACCCGCAGCCCTTCGATGAACTGCACCGGCAGGCCGGCGCGGTCCAGAGCGGCGCTGATCTCCTTGCCGCCGCCATGCACCAGCACCAGCGGCCCGTCGAAGGCGGCCACGGCGGCGCTCAGGCCCTCCAGAAAGGCCGGCTCGTCCAGTTCGTTGCCGCCCACCTTCACCACGGTCGTGCGCGTCATCCCGCTCCCTCTTGAACGCTTCGCTTCAGCCGTCCATGCGGCTCCGCCGCACACCGACGGGATGAATATACGTTCTTGGGAGGGCGTAGCCCTCCCAAACTCTCCTGTGGGCGGAGGGATGGGGAAACCCGGTTTCCCCATCCCCCTGCTTGAGGGTGTAGCCCTCCCAAACTCTCCTGCGGGCGGGGGGGGATGGGGGAACCAGGTTCCCCCATGTTCACGTCAGGCCCCATGCGTACGGCGCACCACGCCCCATGCAAATGGCCTGGGAGCGCGGGCGTCCCGCCCGCGGCGCGGCTCCCTGGGCAAGGTGACCGCCCGCTCCCTGACCCTCCCCCGCTGGGGGAGGGAGTCCGGCTCCTCCCCCCAGCGGGGGGAGGGTGGGAGGGGGGCTGCGGCGCCACATGCGCTTATAGGAAAGGGATTGGCTCCAGCAGCCTATGTTCACGTTAGCCATCCATGCGGCTTGCGCCGCACACCGACGGGATGAACATCCTTCCTGGGAGGGCTGCGCCTGCCCAGACCCTCCCGCGGGCGGAGGTGGGGGGAAACCCGGTTTCCCCCTACCCCTGCGGGAGGGCCAGGCCCTCCCGCGGGCGGGGACGTGGGGCAACCCGGTTGCCCCATCCCCCTGCGCAAAGGCTGCGCCCTCACCTTCCCTCCCGCGGGCGGGGGGATGGGGGAACCAGGTTCCCCCATGTTCACATCAGGCGTCCATGCGGCTGCGCCGCACAACGCCGCAATGAACATACGGTTGTTCCTGGGAGGGCTGCGCCCTCCCAAACCCTCCCAGGGGGTGGGGCCTGGGTGCGCGGGCCTCCGGCCCGCGTCCGCTGAGGTATGGGGAAACCCGGTTTCCCCACCCCCTCGCCGAGGGCTTATTTTCACATCAGCCGTCCATGCGGCTCCGCCGCACAATGCCGCAATGAAAATAAGTTTGTTCTTGGGAGGGCGAAGCCCTCCCAGACCCTCCCGCGGGTGGGGGAATGGGGAAACCGGGTTTCCCCATTCCCCTGCGGGGCGGGGGCGTGGGGAAACCCGATTTCCCCACACCCCTCTTCGAGAGCCTATTTTCACGTTAGGTCCCGGGGTCTTCCAAGCGCACGGGGTTGTAGGCCGTGTAGGCAAGGCGCGAGAACGCAGCCACGACCGGCGCCATCAGCTCATCGGGCCAGAAATAACGGCCGGCAGGCAATGGACGGTAGACGTAGATGGCGATCGCGTAGGCGCCATTGGGCGAGCGCACGATGCCCGCGTCGGCCTGCATATCTTCGATCCAGCCGCTCTTGTGCTCCACGCGGACGCCAGGCGGCACCCCCGCGACCAGACGGGTCCGGTCATCGTTGGCGGCGAGGTAGTCCAGCATCTCCTGGCAGCGGGCAGGGGTCAGGCGCTCGAAGCGTTCCAGGAGCAAACCCTTATGAGCGGCACACCGGTCAATCAAGTGGTAGAGTCGGGCCATCGAAGCCGGCTCGGCGCGAAGGCAATTGCCGTGCTCCGTGTAGGGTTGCGCGCCCACAGGGCCCTGCGGCCCGCAGCGAAACTTCGGCTTGTACAGCCTGATATAATCCGTCGCCTCGAAGGGGATGTACAGATACGTATGCTCCAGGCCAAGCTCCTCCTGCAGCATCGCGCTCATCGCGTCGGCTCCGGCGAAGGCGTACTCGGTCCCCTGCCCGCCGGCAGCGGCAGCCAGCAAGTCGTTCGCAGCCAGATTGTCGCTCTCGCCAATCATCTTTGCCAGCAAGTCCTGCTCACGCTCGTCGAAGGTGTCGAGATTCACATAAGCGTTGAGCATGATCGCCGTTTTGATGGTACTGGCGCCGGCAAACACGGTATGCTCGTGGAAGCCGGCGCTGGCGCCGGTTTCCAGATCGATCACCTGGAAGCCGATCACCCCCGGCCACTCGGCGGCCATCGCTTCAACCTCCTCGCGAAGCCGGGCCAGGGGCACGCGCGGCGGCGTGGTTTCCTCACGGAGCGTCAGGGTAAAGGGTCCCACATCGCCGCTGGCGAGACCATTCCCGATCCGGGCCGCGGCGGCTTCAACATCGAGGATGCGGCCCGGAGTAAAGGCAAAGCTCCGCGAGAGCGTGTCGGTGGCGGTAATGACCTGAATGGCCGGCGGTACGGCGACTGCGGCGGCCAGCGTGGCAATCTCCCCGCGAAGGGCCGCCTGATCGTAGTCGAAGGCCACCGAGACCGTTACCGGCGTCGAAGCAGCAAGGGCGGGCGCGGCGCGGGCCAGCAGTCGATCCACCGGCACTGTTAGCCCGATCCGCTCTGCGCTGAGCGCCTGGCGTATGGAACCCACGCGCAGTTCGATGTCCTCCGGGGCGGTGAGCGCCGCGCGCAGGCGCTGCTCGGCCTGAGCGAAGGTCAGGCCGGCCACGGTGACCCCGGCAACCGTGGTCCCGCTGGCAAACACGGGGGCCGGGGTGGGAACGGCGGCTGTCGAGGCGGCGACGGCTGCCACAGGTCGCCTGGTGGCCGAGGAAGGGTCGGGCTGCGACGCGGCAGGGGCGCAGCCCACGATCAGTGCCAGACAGAGCAGGCTGATCGTGGCAAGACGTGGCCAGGTCATTCGTGCTCCCCGGTGGTGGCGGTCAGATGTCAGGCTCCAGATAGAACGTCAGTGGATATCCAGCTTCCCGAGCGGCATGATGGGCGTTGTACACGCGTTCCTGGGCCTCTTCATACGGCAAGGTCGTCACATGGGCCCGCCCTTCGTAGTGCGCCGTCAGCATCACCTTCACCGCCCGGTTGAAACCCAGTCCAAAAAAGACGCGCAGGATGGTGACGACGAAATCCATCGGGGTCACATCATCGTTCTCGATGATCACCCGGTAGGGTTTCTCCAGATCCTCGCGCTCGACAACTTTGAAGGTAAGCTCTGGGATGACGTGAACGTCCGCATCCTCTGTGGTCACGTCAACACCTCCATGGGCGCCGTCCTGGCCGGCGAGCATCGTTACGTAGTATAGCATATCCCTTCTGGTCTAACCGTTGGCTACCATGAGCATACAGGGCTAGTGCAAAGTCCTTGGGGCGTTGCCCCAAACCCCAGTTTTTGGGTGTGCGCGGCGGCTTTGCCGCCGCGCA
>DAOTYR010000117.1:0-6774 GCA_034434655.1 Chloroflexaceae bacterium | reverse complement strand
TGGGGAAACCCGGTTTCCCCATCCCCCCACCCGGTGGGAGGGTTTGGGAGACGGGCGAGCCACGCCCCCGTTACCCTTGCCTCGCCGCGAAGGCATCCATAAACTGCGCCAGGGCGAGGCAACTCTGCTCCTCCAGCGCGTTGTAGAGCGAGGCGCGGATGCCGCCGACGGAACGATGTCCGGCCAGCCCCACCATGCCTTCCGCCTGGGCCTCGCTGACGAAGCGTTTCTCCAGGGCCTCATCGGGCAAGCGGAAGGTGACGTTCATCTGCGAGCGGGAGCCGGGTTCGGCGTGACCGCGGTAGAAGCCGCCGCTGCGGTCAATCGCGGCATAGACCATGGCAGCCTTGCGTCCATTGCGCTCGGCTATGGCGGAAAGGCCGCCCAACCCCTCGATCCACTCCAGCACCAGATCGAGCAGATACACCGCAAAGACCGGCGGGGTATTGTAGAGGGAGTTGTTCTTGGCGTGCGTCTTGTAGCTGAAGATGGCCGGCAGATCGGCGCGGGCATGCTGCATGAAGCTCTGGTTGATCGCTACCACGGTCACACCTGCGGGCCCGATATTCTTCTGGGCGCCGGCGTAGAACAGGGCCAGACGCGAGGCATCGAAGGGGCGCGCCATAATGTCGCTGCTCATATCGGCCACCACGGGCACACCCTCGATAGCGGGAAGCTCTGGCCACTGCACCCCCTGAATGGTCTCGTTGGTGGTGATGTGCACATACGCCGGATCTTCGGAGAGGCGGATCTCGGCCAACGCCGGCACGCGGCGGTAGTTGCCTTCGGCGCTGCTGGCAGCCACCGCCGTGCGCCCAACCCGGCGCGCCTCTTCGAGCGCCTTTTCGCCCCAACTGCCGCTGACGACATAATCGGCCACTTTGCCCGGCACGAGGAAATTCAGGGGTACCAGGGCGAACTGCGCGCTGGCGCCTCCTTGCATAAACAACACCCGATAGTCGTCGTTCAGACCGAGCAGGGCCTTGAACCGACTTTCGGCGCGCGCATTGATCGCTTCATATTCCTTCGAGCGATGACTCATCTCGAGGATGGACATCCCGCGCCCCTGGTAGTCGAGGAGTTCGGCCTGGGCGCGCTCCAGCACGGCTCGCGGCAACACCGCCGGACCGGGGTTGAAATTGTGTATGGCCATGGGCATGCTCCTAACGTGAACATGGGGGAACCAGGTTCCCCCATCCCCCGCCCGCAGGAGGGTGTGGGAGGGCGCAGCCCTCACGCAGGGGGATGGGGAAACCGGGTTTCCCCACGCCCCCGCCCGTGGGAGGGTGTGGGAGGGCTGCGCCCTCCCAGGAACAACCTGTTTTCATCCCGTCGGGGTGCGGCGCGAGCCGCATGGACGGCTGACGGGCAGGATCGACAGGCGACGCGCCCGGCAACGCCGGCGCGTCGTCCACGAGTACTTCTGCCGCACAGTATACTCGATACTGCGGAGTTTGTGGCGCGTTCCGGGTGTGACGGAATGTCTTGCGCGCTCCCCCACGCCCGCATCCGGTATAGCCCGCGCAGGCGGGCTTTGCCCCGTAGAGCCGAGGGCTTATGGGTATTAAGAAATGACTCCGCTAACCCTGGTCCTTTGGAGCAGGGGGCTGGGGAAACCAGGTTTCCCCAGCCCCCTCCGGGGCGGTGCGGCGGGCGGCGCCCGCCGCGATCCCGCTGGTCCGTCCGCGGCGGGCAGAACGGCAACGGCCGTCACCGCCGCAGGACCGGCAGCCAGATCAGGGTCGGATTGATGGGCGTGAGCGGGCCATACTCATTGGTCTGACCGCCGCGTTCGACTTCGACCAGCCAGTAGGTGTGCCCGCCACCAGGCATCGCGCCGGTGTCGAGGAAGCTGTAGCGCTCCCCGCCGCTGCTGCTGCCCCGCGCCGCCAGCAGGTTTGGCGTCATACGGCTGGCCGTGGCGCGTGTGCCGTCACTGCTGCGGTAGAGGTAGAAGCCCAGCGTGTTGATCTCCACGCCCGTCTCCCATTCTACCAGCACGCCCGACGGCTTCTGGATCGCCGTAAACCGCTTGAGGGTGATCGGCGTTAGCCGGCTGAAGGTGCGCACGTCCTCGTCGTCCTCAACCCGCACCGGAACCGGCCGGTTTCCGGGCGTGCTGTCAATGTCGAACTCGTTGGCCTGTGAGACCTGGGCGAAGTTGGTAATCTCGCGGTTATCGCCGGGCAGCACCCTGGTGGTGATCAGCAGGAAGGCCGCCCCATTGGGTGGCAGGACCCCCACGGTCCAGCGGCCGGTTCGCGGGTCGTAGGCGCCCTGCGAGGGCGCGGCGCTGACGAAACCGAGTTCTGGTGGCAGCAGGTCCTCGACCTCAACCCCGGTCGCCACATCCGGTCCCCGGTTCACCAGGTTGATCCGCAGCAGGGCGCCGTCGCTGAGCCTGCCGATCACCCGCACCGGCTCCTGGTCCAGTTCCAGATCAATCACCCCGCTGGGCAACGACACGCTGGCGAAGTCGTCCTCATTCGGATTGCCGTTGTTCGGAGTGCTGTCAGGATCGGGCAGATCCGAGGCGATGACTTCAACCGTGTTGACATACGGCGGGCTTCCAGACACGCGGATCACCACCCCCAGCGTGGCGCTCTGGCCCACCCCCAGGGTTCCCACCTCCCACACCCCGGCGGCGTAGGTCCCCTGGCTCGGCGTAGCCGAGATCAGCGTGGCGCCGGGGGGGAGATTCTCACCGACACGGACGCCGGTAGCGATGTCGGGGCCGGCATTGTGCACCCCGATCACGTAGCCGACCTCACCTGTCGCGCTGGGGCGCGGCTCGACGGCCCGCTTGCTCACCGACAGGTCGGCCAGGGGCGACTGCACGGTAACGGTCGAGCGATCGTCCTCGCCAGGCTGGTTGTTCCCCGGCACGCTGTCGGGATCAGGTTGATCGGAATTGGTAATCTCGGCCAGGTTGGTGAGCGGCCCGGCGCGATCCACCCGCGCCGTCAGCGTCAGCGTCACGGGCACGTCGATCTCGACGCGCCCCACCTCCCAGATGCCCGTAGCCGGCGCGTAGCTGCCCTGGCTGGTCGTGTGACGGAGGTAGGTCAGGCCCTCGGGCAGCCGCTCGGTAACGCGGACGCTGGTAGCTACCGACGGGCCACTGTTGATCAATTCGATGGTGTAGGTGACCTCGCCACCGAGCGATGGGCGCGTCGTATTGGCGCGCTTGGTCAGCGACAGATCGGCGCTCTGCGGATCGAGCGCTACACTGGACTGGTCATCCTCGTTCGGATCGCTGTTGCCTGGCGTGCTGTTCGGATCGGGCTGGTCAGATCCGGTGACCTCAGCCGTGTTGACGATGCGGGCGAAGCTCAGGACCCGCGCGTTGATCCGCAGCGTGGCGGCCCCGCCGGCCGGTACGCTGCCCACGGCCCAGCGCCCCGAGGCAGGGTCGTAGGCGCCCTGGCTGGTGTCGTGCCCCAGGTACTCGAGACCCGCCGGGAGCCGGTCAGTAACCTCAACGCCGGTTGCGGTGCTCGGGCCGGCGTTGCGCAGCAGCACCGTGTAGACAATCGTGTCGCCGACACGGGGCTGCGGATTGTCAACCGTCTTGACCAGCGAGAGATCGGCCAGATCGCCAGCAACCACCGCGAAGCCCTGATCGTCCTCCGTCGGCACGTCGTTATTCGGCGTACTGTCGGGATCGTACTGGTCGGAGGCGCTGACCTGGGCGATGTTGACAAACGGCCCCGTCCCCAGCACCGTCACCACCAGCGTCAACGTGGCGCGCCCATTCGGCGCCAGCGCGCCCACGTCCCAGCGGCCACTATTCGGATCATAGCTGCCCTGGCTGGGCGTGGCAGACACGAAGCCCAGGCCGATCGGCAGCCGGTCGCTCACCCGCACGCCGGTAGCCTGGTCGGGGCCGCGATTGAACACCTCGAGCGTAAAGGTCGCGTTGGCGCCCACGTTGACCCGCGGCGCGTTGACCCGCTTGGTGAGTTCCAGGTCGGCCACATTGGGCGGGAGGCGCACACTGGACTGGTCATCCTCGTTGGGGTCATTGTTGCCGGGGGTGCTATCCGGGTCAGGCGTATTGGATTCGCTCACCTGGGCCGTGTTGACCACCGCCTGGCCGTTCCACAAGGCGGCAATCGTGAGCGAGGCGACCTCATCACGGGCCATCGTCCCGACGGTCCAGACGCCGGTGGCAGGATCATAACTGCCTCTGGTTGGAGACGCACTCTCGAAGCGCAGCCCGTCGGGCAAGCGGTCGCTGACGGCAACCCCGGTCGCGCGGCCCGGTCCGCGGTTACGCAGGGTAACGGTAAAGGTGACCACGCTGTTGGCCCGCAGCGGCGGCGGCGAAGCCAGGGTCTTATTCAGTTCCATATCGGCCACGACGGCGATGGGGGCGATGTTCGTGGCAGTGTTGTTGCTCAGATCCGGGTCGGTGTTATCGTTCGGGCGGCGCACCACGGCGGTATTGGACAGCGCACCCTCGGCGTCGGGATTGAGCCGGCCAACAATGGTATAGGTGATCGCCGCGCCGGGGTCGAGATCCACGCTCGTCTCGATCAGGTTCCCGGCGCCGGCGGCATCACCGCAGCGGCCAACGCCGACGGTGACGGCGCAGGTCCAGGTAACGCCGGTAACCGCGGCGGGCACATCATCCCGGACGCGGGCGCCGACGGCCGGACTCGGGCCGGCATTACGGACCACGACGGTGTACGTGACGTTCTCACCCGGAGTGAGGGTTGGCGGGCTGTGGCTTTTCTCGACCGAGAGGTCAGCTTCAGCCAGCACCACCTGGCCGGTCAGGGTGACGGGCGCGGAGGGCAGGTAGGTCCAGGTATCAATCAGGCGCCGGTCGCCGAAGCCCTGCGTAAACGTACCGCCGGCAGCCGTCGTCCAGCGATGGGCGCCGGGGAGGCCAGGGGCGACCGAGGGCGTGCCCTGGAGCACGCGCCGGGCATCGAGGGACGCGCCGTAGCAGCGCGGATCGGCCACCTGGGCCCGGTCGGGGGGCGGCGGCGCATCGGTTGCCGCGCAGAGCGAGAAATCGTAGGCGCCGCTTCCGGTGTAATTGTACGCATCATCGTAGTACACCAGACTTGGATCCGGATCGCCCGGCCCGGAGGGCGGCCGGACCCGCAGCAGGCGATGGCCATTCTGGTGATTCTCGACGTCAATAAAGGGGAAATGCACCTCGCCGCGGTTCAAGCGCAACTGGGCGCTAAACGACTGGGTGCCGGCGGGCACCCTGGCGCCAGTGCCATCAAGCCCATCCCAGTACACGCGATTGGTCCCATTGTCGGCGGGGCCGTTGATCGTGCGATCGTTGGCGTTGCCAAACACCCCATCGCGATTGATGTCCAGGATCAGGGTATATGACGTGGCGCCCGGGTTGTCGAACATAAAGTAGCCGCCGAGCGGATTGGTGCCGGCCTGCCCAGGGGTGCCCTCCTCGCCGACGAAGCGCAGATTGGCCGGTTGCGGCGGCGGCTGCGGGGCGGTGAGCAACCAGGTCGTGCCGCTTGCCGAAGGCGCGCTGGCCGGGAGCGTGGGGTCCGGGCCATTCACATCAAAGAAGATCTTGTGGGTAATGGCGTTGGTGGCGAAATTATCGGGCAAACGGGGGTTGTAAATCGTATACCCCGGCGGGAGAGCCTGGTCAAGGTTCCCGCCGACGAGTTGCACCGAGCGATAGATCGGCCGGCCGGCGAGGTCGGTGATGCCCCTGGTATTGGCGAAGAAGATGAAGCCAAACGGGTCGATCCCGTTCATATCCACCTGATAGCCATAACCGTCGTAGGTCAGGATGTAGAACCGGCTGTACAGACCGACCGTGGGCGGGTTGCCGTTGCTGGCGTTACCGCCCATGTTCAGGGCCAGATAATTGGCGAAGACCCGCCCGGGGATCTCGGGGCCAGCCGCGCCGCCCGGCCCCGGCGCGCGCACACTCACGTCCCAGGCAGCGATGGAGAAGTTCTGACGATCGGCGACCCGACCGGCCCACTCCTCATTGGCAAGGATTGGCGGGGAAGGGTTGTTGCCAGGAGGCGCATCCGGATTCGCGCTGATGAAGTCGAATTCCCAGATGCCATCACCGGCAGCGGTTGTTTCCGCCGCGCTGACCACACAGGGCACGTAGCCCCCCGGCGCCGGTTGGGGGCCGGCAAGTTCCTGGGCCAGGTTCTCGATCAGCCCATAGGTTCCGGTGCCACGCTGGGTGCAGCGTCTGGCATCGAGGCGCGGCGGCCAGGTTCCCGGCGGGTCGTTGGGCGCGCGAATGATCACATCGCCCTGACCGAACCCCATCACGCTGGAACCAATAAAGATCTGCTCGCCGGCGCGCGCGAAGGCCTTAATCGTTGACTGTCGCGGGATGCCGGCAGTGGTCAGCGTAGATTGCCACTCCAGAAAGGCCCGATACCCGACGCTTTCTACGGGATCGTCAAACAGATTGCGACTGCCCTCAGCTTGAAGCGACCGCGCGCCGGGCAACGCCATCAGGATCAGGCTAAGCAAGGCGACCAGGCGAACGACGACATGCGCAAGCGGTGATGCAGGGCGGTTGATGCGAGGCAACATACTTCCCTCGTTGCTATGGGCCACGAGCCAGACAGATGCACAGACATGGCCCCGCGCAGGTTACAACGAGGGTGCTTGGCGCGGTTGCACTCTACGAAGCGATCGTACTATCGCCAGTGGTCGCCGCATTGTACGTCAAAAGATGCGTCAATTCAAGCCGTTTTTGCACCAAACTAGCGATTTTGACCTATTCTTAATGGTTAATAATTGGGTAAAACA
>DAOTYR010000116.1:0-6336 GCA_034434655.1 Chloroflexaceae bacterium | reverse complement strand
TGGGGGCATCCACGAGCCTGGGAGCGAGGGCGTCCCGCCCTCGTCGCGTATCCGAGGGCAAGCTGCCCGCGCTTCCAGCCGTGCATGCGGCTGCGCCGCACACCGACGGGATGAACATACTTCCTGGGAGGGCTGCGCCCGCCCAAACCCTCCCGCGGGCGGGGGCGTGGGTGCGCGGGCCTCCGGCCCGCGTCCGCTGAGGGATGGGGAAACCCGGTTTCCCCCATTCCCCTCTTCGAGAGCCTATGTTCACGTTAGCCGTGCATGCGGCTGCGCCGCACAACGCCCGATGAACATCGCCTGGGAGCGCGGGCGGCCCGTCCTCGTCGCGTCTCCGCGGGCACGGTGACTGCCCCCCTCCCCAGCCCTCCCCCCGCGGGGGGGAGGGAGTCCGGCGCCTCCCCGCAGCGGGGGGAGGGCTGGGGAGGGGGGGTCAGCGCCGCATGCGCGTAGGTGAGCAGCCTATGTTCACGTCAGGAGGGGTGCGCCCCGGGAACCTCCGGGCGGGAGACGCCGGCCCGCCTCCAGGCAGGGGTTGCGCCCCCCCAGACCCTCCCACCCGGTGGGGGGATGGGGAAACCCGGTTCCCCCATCCCCCTGCGGGGCGGGGGCATGGGGAAACCCGGTTTCCCCATGCCCCCTCTTCGAGAGCCTATGTTCACGTCAGGAGGGGTGCGCCCCGGGAACCTCCGGGCGGGAGACGCCGGGGCCGGCGGCGTAGGGGCGGGGAAACCCCGCCCCTACGCCGGCCCGCCTCCAGGCAGGGGTTGCGCCCCCCCAGACCCTCCCACCGGGTGGGGGCGTGGGGAAACCCGGTTTCCCCGCACCCCTGCGTGAGGGCTGCGCCCCATGATGGTTGATGCCATGCCGTCTCCGGTATCCGGTTTCCCCCCACCCCTGCGCAAGGGCTGCGCCTGCCCAAACCCTCCCACCGGGTGGGGGCGTGGGGAAACCCGGTTTCCCCACACCCTCTCCGAGAGCTTATTTTCACGTTATACCAAGTGGAATTGGCAATCCCGCATGGTCCTGCTCATCTCCACAGCTCGACAGCTCCACACAGGGCTTTGGAGAGCTGGAGAGCTGTGGAGGTGTGGAGTTGAGCCAATGCGATGCCATCAAGTAGAATAGATGAACATCACGACGCTGCTCTGGGATCTCTACCACTTCAGCCGCTTCTCGGCCCTCGGCGCGACTGCGGCGCTGCCGCTGCTCGGCGCGGGCAGCGTGAGCGCGCAGTTGACCCCGCGACGCGCCACAGGCTTGCTGGCGGTGGCCAGCGCCTTTCACCTCTTCGCCTACCTCCACAACGACATCTGCGACCTCGACCTCGACCGCACCCAGCCCCGCCGGCGGCACTACCCGCTGGTGCGCGGCGCGGTGCAGCCGGAGCTTGCTCTGGGCCTGGCTCTGATCTGTGTGCCGCTGGCCTTCGCGCTGCACACCCGGCTGGTCGCCGGGGACGCCCGGCGCCCGGCGCGTGGCGATGCGAGAACAAGCCTGGTGGCGGCATTTGGCGCGCTGGCGATCTACAACCGCTGGGGCAAGGCCTGCCCCTTCCCGCCCCTCACCGACCTGGTGCAGGCCCTGGGGTGGGCCGCGCTGCTGCGCTACGGGGCGCTGGCGACGGGCGGGGCGCCAACCACGTTGACGCGCCTGCTTATGGCCTACGAGGTGCTGCTGATCCTCATGGTGAACGGCGTTCACGGCGCCTTGCGCGATCTGGAAAACGACGCTGCGCGGGGCGCGCGCACCACGGCGCTGTTCCTCGGCGCGCGCATGGAGGAGGGGCGCCTGCGCCTCTCGCCGGCCCTGCTGGTCCACATTGTGACATTGCAGGCGGCGCTGCTGGCCCTGCCGCTGTGGTACGTCGCCACACGATCGGGGAAAGGCGCCGGCGGGGTGGTGGCGCTCGCCGCGGGCGCGGCGCTCAGCCTGGCGCGGCTGGCCCGTGACGGGCAGGCCAGCGATGGCGCAGGCATGGCCCACCTGGTCCTGTTGCTGAGCGTTCCTGTGGCCCTGGTGGCGCCGCGGCTGGCGCCTCTGCCCCGGCTGGCCCTGCTCGCCGCGCACCTTGTGCCGCTGCTCCCCAACGGCGCGACCTATGCGGCGCTGCGCTGGCTGCTGGGGAAGTAGGGGCATGCGTCACAGCCCCTGCCGGGCCGTTCATCCCTCCGCCCCGATCTGGCGTATACTGGATCGTGGTGGTTCCATGCTCGGATAGAAAGCGACTGCTATGGCTCACAAAACGGACTACGACGTGATCGTGGTCGGTGGCGGGCACAACGGCCTTACCTGCGCCGGTTACCTGGCGAAGGCCGGGTTGCGGGTGCTGGTCGCCGAGCGCCGCCCGATCGTCGGTGGGGCTGTGTGCACCGAAGAGGTCATCCCCGGCTACAAAATCGACGTGGGGTCCTCGGCCCACATTATGGTCCACCTCACCCCCATCGTGCGCGATCTGGAGTTGGAGCGGCACGGCCTCGAGTATATTCCGATGGACCCCTTCGCCTTCTACCCGCTGCCCGATGGCAGCGGGGCGATTAGTTTCTATAAGGATACCGAGCGCACAGTCGAAAGCATCGCCCGCGTCAGCCCGCGCGACGCCGAGGCCTATCGCCGCTTCCTGGCCTACTGGACGCCGCTGAACGAGGCGGTGTTCGATGTATTCCTCAATCCGCCCTCGGTCGCGCGGCTGTTCGGCAGCGTGGCCGCCGCGGTGCCCCGCCTGCCCGCCGGCGAACGCCAACCCCTGGAGGTTACCCGGCGCCTGTTCACCAGCTATGCCCAGTTGATCAGCGAGACATTCGAAAGCGAGGCTATGCGCGCCGCCATGACCTGGCTGGCCGCCCAGAGCGGGCCGCCGCCGGACGAGATCGGGGCCGGCGATTTCTTCGGCTGGCACGCCATGCTGCACTACAGCGGCGCGGCGCATCCCAAAGGCGGCAGCGGCATGCTTACCCAGGCCATGGCCCGCGCCTTGATCAGCTTCGGCGGCAACGTGGCGCTCGACGCGCCGGTGCGCCGCATTCTGGTCCAGTCGGGCCGGGTGCAGGGCATCGAAACCGAGGATGGGCAGCGTTACTCCGCGCCGGTGGTGGTCTCGAATGCGCACGTGCTTACCACACTGCTGCGCCTCGTCGGCCCCGCCCACCTGCCTTCGCGCCTGGTGGAGCGGCTCCAGAAGGTGCGCGTCGGCAACGGCTTCGGGATGACCGTGCGCTGCGCCGCCGAAGAACTCCCCGACTACCCCGGCGCGCCCAGCGGCGGCCAACCCCACGAGAGCCATCACGGCCTCCAACTCCTCAGCCCGAGCATGAACTATGTGCGCCGGGCCTACGAAGACTACCTGCGGGGCGAACCGTCGAAGGACCCGGCGGTTATCGCGATGACCTTCTCGGCGATCGATCCGCTCGTCGCTCCGCCCGGCAAGCACACGGTCTTTCTCTGGGCGCAGTACTTCCCCTACGAACTCAGTGGCGGACGGCACTGGGACGACGTGCGCGAGGAGGTGGCCGACAGCATTCTGGAGGTGCTCTACCGCTACGCCCCCAACATGCGCGGCAAGATCATCGATCGCTTCATCCAGTCGCCGCTGGACCTGGAGCGCCGCATCGGCCTGCTCAAGGGTAACGTGATGCATGTGGAGATGAGCTTCGACCAGATGTTCTTCTTCCGCCCGCTGCCGGAACTGGCACATTACCGCACGCCGATCAAAGGATTGTACCTCACCGGGGCCAGTACCCACCCCGGTGGCGGCGTCTTCGGCGCCAGCGGCTACAACACGGCCAGGGTCGTGCTCGGTGACACGCGGCGGCGCAGTTGGGCGCCGCTGGCGCTCGGGGCCGGCGCCCTGGCGGCCGGGCTGTGGGTCGCCGGGCGGACCCGCCGGGCGGAGTAGGGACGCGACAACTCGCGGCCCCACTTGCTAGCGACTGCTCACCAGCGGGGCCGCCACGGGCAGATCTTCGCCGATGAAATGCACGGCGCTCTTCGCCGCCTCCATGATGGTCATCAACCCGCTGCCGGGGTGCACCGCGCCGCCGATCCAGTACAGGTTACGGGCGCCCCGGTGGCGGATGTGCGGGCGCAGCGGGCCAAGTTGCTGCCAGCTATGGATGAGGTTGAACACCGCGCCCAGGTAGGTCCGGTGCTCATCGCGCCAGGTCTCGGCGGTGTAGTGGCGCTCGACCACGATATGGCGCTCCACGTCCTCAAAGCCTAGCCGGGCCATCTGCCGCAGGAGCAGCGCCCGGTACGGCCCGGCCTTCGCCGCCCAGTCCACGGGGTGGCGCAGGTTAGGCACCGGCGCCAGCACGAAGAGCGTGCTATGCCCCGGCGGGGCGTTCGCCGGGTCAACAATCGTCGGATTGCAGACGTAGAACGAGGGATCCTCTTCATCGAGCACGGCGCTTCTGGCCCACAGCGGGTCGGTGCGGCGAATGTGCTCGGAGAGGTACAACTGGTGGTGCGGCAGGTGCTCCCAGCGCCGGTTAACGCCCAGGTAGAGCATGAAGGTCGAGCAGGAGAACTCCTTGCGGTTCAGCCAGCGGTCGGTATATGGCCCGCGGGCGTCGGCGGGCAGGAGCGTCTGCACGGCGTGGCCGAAGTCAGCGTTGATCACCACCGCGTCGCCCATGATCCGCTCCCCGTCGGCCATCAGCAGGCCGCGGGCGCGCCCACCCTCGACAAGCACCTGGCGCACCGGGCGGCGCAGATGGATTTCGACCCCCAGGTCCTCGGCGGCGCGGGCCAGGGCGCGGGCCAGGGCGCGGAAGCCGCCCTCGGGATGCCAGATGCCATAGTGGAACTCCAGAAAGGTGACCAGGCTGAACACGCTGGAGCAGGCGGTGGGGTGCATGCCCAGGTATTTGGCCTGATAGGCCAGGGCGTAGACCAGGCGCTCGTCGGGGAAGAAGCGCTTGAAGTGGTCGTAGAGGCTCTCCCAGGGGCGGAAGGGCAGGGCCGCCGCCACCTCGTCGGGCTTCAGATAGCCCAGGGGCGGGCGCACCGGCGTGCCCAGGTAGGGGCCATAGCCTACCTTGTCCTTGCGCAGGTGCTCGATGTACCAGCGCTCGAAGGCCGCCGGCAGATCCGGCCCGAAACGGGCCAGTTGCTCCTTGAAGGCGGCGATGTTCGAGGTCAGGTCGAGGTGCGTGCCGTCCCAGAAGGCGATACGGGTATTCGGCTCCAGACGGATCAGCTTGAGGTAATCGTACACGTTGAGGCCACAGGCGCCGAAGAGTTCTTCGTACACGCGCGGCACCTGCAGGATGGTCGGCCCGGTGTCGAAGGCGTAGTCGCCGAGTTCAAACCCGCGCATGCGCCCGCCAACCCGGTCGGCCGCCTCGTAGATCGCCACCTGGTAGCCCGCGGCCGCCAGACGCATCGCCGTGGCCATCCCCCCAGGTCCGGCCCCAACGATCAGGATGTTCTTTGACACATTCCCTCCGGGACTTCTCGTCATTGGCTCTCAGCCGTCCACGCGGCTGCGCCGCGCCCTGCCGCTTCGCGGGCAAGGTGCGGCGCAGCCCTGATTCCAGTATAACAGGAGTTCTGATCTGTCCAGGGGAACCGCCGGGCAACCTGGGGTAACCCGCGCGTCCCGTTACCCGAAAGGTCCGGCCCCGCCGCTCAGGCAGGGGCGCGGGGAAACCCGGTTTCCCCGCTCTTCTCCAACCAGGCACGAACCGGGGGTTCATGGGAGGGCAAAGCTCTCCCGCGAACCCCCGGTTCGAGGAAGGTGGCGGCACTCCGCCGGGGCTCACACGTACCGCTCCGCCCGCACCACGCGCACATCGTGAACGAAGGCGGTCACAGAGTAGTCGGTGAAATAGCGCTCCTGGAGATGGGCCAGGATCTTCTCGGCGACTGCGGAGCTGACCAGGGTCTCGATGCGCACCTGCGAGCCGGCCCAGAAGTATTCGCTGATCCCGCGGACGCCGTGCCCTTGCACCTCGCCGATGGTCCAGCCGCGGGCGCCGAGGCGTTGCAGATCCTCCAGGAGGCGCTCGCGCAGCACGCCCTCGGCGATGATCGTTACCAGGCTGATGGTGGAGGTTTGCATGGAGTTTTCCTTTCCTAACGTGAACATAGGCTCTCGAAGAGGGGAATGGGGAAACCGGGTTTCCCCATTCCCCAGCGGACGCGGGCCGGAGGCCCGCGCACCCAGGCCCCGGCCCCTGGGAGGGTCTGGGAGGGCGCGGCCCTCCCAGAGATTTTTCTTCGATCCAGGGCGCGGCCCGGCCTCGCTGCAACAATCTGGTACGCCCGGCGTTCTATTATTGCGACAAGACCTGTCGGCCGTTTTCACCCCCTGAAAGGAGCCACAGCGCCAATGTC
>DAOTYR010000115.1:0-4234 GCA_034434655.1 Chloroflexaceae bacterium | reverse complement strand
TCATCCGCTATGCCGTGGGGCTAATGTGAACATGGGGGAACCAGGTTCCCCCACACCCCCGCCCGTGAGAGGGCCTGGCCCTCAAGCGGGGAGATGGGGAAACCGGGTTTCCCCATCCCCCCACCCGGTGGGAGGGTTTGGGAGGGCTACGCCCTCGCAAGAAGTATGTTCATCCTGGCAGTGTGCGGCGGAGCCGCATGGACGGCTAACGTGAACATCTCGAAGAGGGGGGTGGGGAAACCGGGTTTTCCCACGCCCCCGCCCCGCAGGGGCATGGGGAAACCCGGTTTCCCCATACCCCCCCCCGCGGGAGGGTCTGGGCGGGCGCAGCCCTCCCAGAAAGAACCTTATGTTCATTGCGGCGTTGTGCGGCGCAGCCGCATGGACGGCTGAGGTGAAAATAGTCCCTCGGGGGGGGGTGTGGGGAAACCGGGTTTCCCCATGCCCCCGCCCGCGGGAGGTTCTGGGCGGGCGCAGCCCTCAGTTGGAAGGGTTCTCCCCGTTGCGCAACGCAAAGCGCCGGAGACGTTGCCAGGCAACATCTCCGGCGATTCTCGGGTGGGCTATTGCGGCGCGCCCGCACACTTAGCGATAGGGCCGGATCGCGCCAACGAAGGTATTCTGCCAGTAACTGCTCCAGATGTTCGACACCTGCACCCCGTAGCGGGGGGTCATGGCGTGCACCATCTGCCCGCCACCGATGTAGATCGCCACGTGGGAGATGCCGCGCCGCCCGGCCGTGCCGGCGAAGAACATCAGGTCGCCGGGGGCGAGATTGCCCATGCCACCGATGATCGCCCCATAGCGCGAACTATACTGCGCCGCCGCGTTATGGGGCAGGTTGACGCCGAACTGTCGGTAGACATAACTGGTCAGGCCGCTGCAATCGAAGCCGCGGCTCGGGCTGCTGCCGCCCCAGACGTAGCGCGAACCGACGAACTGCACGGCGAAACCGGCCACGTCGCCGCTGGCGGGAATAGTGACCGGCGCCGCGCCACCGCCGCTGCCGCCCCCTCGCGCGGCCGGGCGCGTGCGCACCGGCAGGGCGGGGATGTCGTTGGTCACCGGCACGCGCCGCGCCGCCATGGGCGAAACCTGGAGCAGATCGGAGAAGATCCACGCCTTCGTGCCATCGGGCAACTGGACGCGGTACCAGTCCTTGTGGCGGGCAAGCAGGTTCACGCTGGCGCCGGCCCTGAGCGAGGTGATCCGGTCATAGGCCGAACCGGGCCCCTTGCGCACATTGACGTTATTCTCACGCACCGCGCCGACCAGGGGCGGATTGGGGTCCGGGATCGACGTCGCCACTGGCACCCGTTCAACCACGCCCTCAACGATGTTGAGGAAATCCGAGGTCACCCAGCCGTACAACTGGCCGTATTCCACCAGGAACCAGCCCTCGTAGCGCTCGATCAGCGTCAGTTCCTGGCCGAGGCGCATCCTGGCCATGCTCACATAGTTGGTGCCCGGGCCATCGCGCAGATTGACATTGTCCTCGCGCACCACGCCGATCTTGGGCGGCGGCGGCGGGGGGATCACCTCGGCGGGAACCTGATTGAGGGCATACACGACCGCCTCGGGAATATCCACCAGTTCCGCGGCTACCCAGTACACCGTCGGATCACCATCGCGCCGCACCTGCAACCACTCCTCGAAGCGCCCGATCACCTTGACGCCATCGCCGCCGTTGACGCGTGCGACCTCGTCGTAGGCCAGGCCGGGACCATTGCGCAGCCGCACCACATCGCCGCTGATCATCGCCGGCACCGTCAATGGGGCCAGCACGGCGCTCCGCGACGAGGACGGGAGGGTAATCGGCGGCGGCAGGGTGTCATCGTCGGGCAACGGCGGATCGCCGACCATGGGCTCTGCGCCGGCATCGAGCGCGATGGGCCCCACGCCGATCGGCGCCTCGACCAGTTCTGCGGGCTTCCGAGCGGGCGACGCCGCGGGACGCAGCGGCATCTGGCTCAGCACCAGGGCCAGCGGCACCATCAGGGCGATGATCAGGTGAATAAAGAAACGGGCGGGCAGGCGGGAGAACCAGGCGTCGGGAGCGAAGAGCGTTGTGGCGAGATAAGCGCGGAATGCGGCGAGTGAGCGGCGTCGGTCCCGGTAGCGCTGGCGATGCTCTGAAACGCGCTGCTGTAAATGCTCGACATCGCTACGCAGGGGCACAGGCGAGGGGTTTCGGTTTAGCTCAATCATGGAGCAATGTACCTCACTTGGGTCTCTGTGGCGCGCTCATGGGGGGTGACAACCCTGACACGCTCCTGGTGAATACGCGACCACAATGACTATCAAGCCGGGATGGCGGGAGTGTACCACGAATGCCCAATATCCGCAAGCGTCATCGTTTTGTCAGGCAAGCCTCAGCACCGCCTCGCGTGGGTGGTCGGGGCCAAAAGGTAAAGAGAGTTTAATGGAATCTGGTAGAACTGTCAATACTTCCTGAGAATAAGGCTTCCTGAAGCCTTATATCGCGGTCGCCCAGCACCGAACTGTCATTGGTATCCCCACCAATTGTAAAGAATAATCTGCCGTGAGGGGGGTGGAGCGCCAGCGGGACACCGGTCGCGCCGAGCGCATGGGCAGGCGCTGGCTGGCAACCTGACAGCCGGCTGACGTGGAGGTGCGGCGCCTGACAAATCCTTGTCAGGGTTGTGCCTCCCCCCAATGACGCGGACCGGCATGGCCCAGGCGAAAAGAGGACCAAGGTACTACCATTTTAGATTTTAGATTGCGGATTGGAGATTGCCGCTCGAGGCAACAGGAAGCGCTCATGGTCTTTGAAAAAATAATCCGGTATAGCCCGCGCGGGCGGGCTTCGCATCCCGTAGCCGAGGGCTTTAGCCCCACGGCCAGCCCGATATACCGAATTAATTTCTCAAAGACCATAAGCGCTCACGAGCTTCGGCGTCTCTATGACGCTTTGGCGTACCTGTTCACACCCGGGGTAACACACACGCCTGGGAGCGCGGGCGTCCCGCCCGCGTCACGTCTCCGCGGGCAAGATGCCCGCGCTCCCGGGAGACATGTGAACACGTACGCTTTGGCAACTGCTTGAACCCTCCTGCGGGCGAGGGTGGGCAATGGGAGGGGCGGGGGAACGCCGCCCTTACCATTGGAACAGCGCGTAGCGCCAGTACTGCCCGCTCGCCCGCAGCAGCGCCACCGGCCCCGGCGCGACCCCGCGCGGCGGGGCGCCATAGGCGCGCAAGCCACTGTCGCCCACGAGCTTGAGCCAGAGCACCATCTCGGCAGGCTCGGCAACGATTAAGGCGCTGGTGGCCCCGGCGCTGCGGGCCGAGTGCGCCACCTCCTGTAACGCGGCCACCGGCGCCCCGGAGGGCGTGGCTGCCTGCAGCGTCCCCTCGGGCGCGCCGCGCTCGAGCAGCGCGACGCGCATCGCCTCGCTGCCTGCTCCGACGATGACCACGCCCGGCGCGTAGCGGCGCCGGTAGATCTCGAAGGCGTGGTCGATCAGCGCCGGCGATGGAAGCGCCGGCGCGACGATCAACAACACGTCGGCGCTGCGGGCCTCATCGCGACGGGCCTGCAAGCCGGCGGCTACCGCGCCGACCAGCAGGGCGATCAGCGCCATTACCAGCAGCACACTCAACCCATACCCCGCCTGCCGGCGCGCGCCGCGCCAGCCCGCGGCGCCGGCAGGCGCCGCAACCGTTTCGATCTCCACGCTCTGCTCGTCAGCCATGCGGTTCGCTCCCCACCGGGCGCATAGCGCCGCGGCGCTCGCGGGCGGGTGCAACCCCCCCGCATCCCCTCGCTCGCGTCTGGGAGCGAGGGCGTCCCGCCCTCGTCACGTCTGCGAGGGCGAGATGAGTTTTCAGAATCGATCTTCAACAAGCCTGCGAGAGGGTTTGCCCATCGCCGCTTTAACCGTCTATGCCACCGGGCGGCACCCCGCCCGATGCAAACGCGACCATGGGGGAACCTGGTTCCCCCATGGTCACGGTAGGCCCCATTCGCGGGGCGCACCCCGCCCGCGCTCCCGGCCCAGGTTCACCTCCGGCATAGTTGCAGCAGGGCCAGGCGGGATGCCCCCGGCGCGTGCCGCACCGCCCCCTCCCGGACCCTCCTTTCACGTATAGAGTTTTTGGGGCGTTTCGGGTCAGGTGTCAAGGGTTTTGAAGGCGGGCCGACCTTCTGCTACGATACGGGTAGCACAACCTCAATCGTAGGACAGGAGGCACGCATGACCCGCCTACCAGGA
>DAOTYR010000114.1:0-2593 GCA_034434655.1 Chloroflexaceae bacterium | reverse complement strand
CGGCGCAACGCCGAGCAACAGCGCCTGCTCGAACTGGTCGCCATCCTGGAGACCCCGACGATCCGGCTGGCCGAGGGCGTCTTGCTGGCGCCGATCGTCGGCGCCCTCGATGAGCGCCGCGCCCAGGCCCTTACCACGCGCCTGCTCCAGGAGGTCAGCGCGCAACGGGCGCGCCGGGTGATCCTCGACATCAGCGGCGTTGCAACGGTGGACGACCAGGTGGCCAGGGGGCTGGTCAATACCACTCGGGCCCTGGAACTGCTCGGTTGTCAGGTCGTGCTTACCGGCGTCTCGGCCAGTGTGGCGCTGACCCTGACCCACCTGGGCATCGCCCTCGAGGGCGTGACGATCGCCCGTTCGCCGCAGGAGGCCCTGACGGAGTGATGGTGGCAGAGGCGGCACGAAGCCGGGCATCATCACCAGTGCGCTAGCGGAAACACCTGGGTAAGCGTTCACATGTCTCCCGGGAGCGCGGGCATCATAGTCTTTGAACAAATTATACCAAATCCAGTTGGCAGTTCCGCATTGTCGTTGCCGTCATCGCTCATCGTGACGCCATGTGCGGCAATCTGCAATCCAAAATCTGCAATCGGAAATGGTATTACTCCGCTCTCGCCCGCGCCGGCGGGCTTCGCATCCCGTAGCCGAGGGCTGATGGTCTTTGAATACATCATCCGCTCTAGGCCGCGCAGGCGGCCTTCGCCTTGCCTGGCCGAGGGCTGATGGTCTTTGAAGACATCATCCGCTCTAGGCCGCGCCGGCGGCCTTCGCCTTGCCTGGCCGAGGGCTTCAGCCCGACGGCTAGACTGGCATCCCGGATGAATTGCTCAAAGACCATCAGCTCCACGGCCAGACCGATATACCGAATTCATTTCTCAAAGACCATGACGCCCACGGCGCGGACGATCAACCGGACGTTGACGTAGCCCCGGGGGGCACCCACCAGATTGCCTCGGAGATGCAGATCAGGTACTATACGGTGTGAACCTGCTGGGGCCGCTATCAGCAGGGACAGACGTTGTACCCGAAACGACAGGGTTCCTCACACCCCTGTTTGCAGCGAAGCCGAACGGATACCTGATGATTAAAGACCTGCAGATTAGCGTGATCGGCCCCGGGGCGATGGGCGAGGCGATCATCGGCGGGTTGCTGCGCCAGGAACTGGTGGGATCTGAGCAGATCCTGGTGAGCCATCCTCGCGAGGACCGCCGGCGCGAACTGGCGGCACGCTACGGGGTGCATACCAGTCACGACAACCTCGCCGCTGCCGAGTGGGGCCGGGTGGTAATCTTCGCCGTCAAACCCCAGCAACTCAAGCGCGTGCTCCCGCCCCTGCGCGGCGCCCTGCGCGGCGAGGATCTGGCCATCTCGGTGGTCGCCGGAGCGACTATCGCCACCTTCGCCCAGGCCCTCGAGCATCCTGCCGTGGTGCGGAGCATGCCCAACACCCCGGCGATCATCGGCGAGGGGATGACCGTCTGGACGGCGGGACCCGAAGTGAACGAGAGCCAGCGCGGCTGGGCGCGCACGGTGCTCGGCGCCCTGGGCCACGAACTGTTCGTTGACACCGAAGCCTATCTGGATATGGCCACGGCCATCAATGGCACCGGTCCGGCCTATTTCTTTCTGATGATGGAAGCAATGATTGACGCCGGCGTGCACCTGGGCCTCTCGCGGCGCATCGCCGAAGAACTGGTGCTCCAGACTATGCTCGGCTCGGTGCGCTACGCTCTCCAGAGCGGCCTGCACCCGGCCCAACTGCGCAACGCCGTCACCTCACCGGGCGGCACCAGCGCCGCGGCCCTGGCCGAACTGGAGCGGGGCGGTATGCGCACCGTCCTCGCCGACGCGATCTGGGCCGCCTACCGACGCTCCGTTGAACTGGGCAAGCAGCAGTAACTCGAGCACGCCAATGATTACCTATGGTCGCCCGCGCCTGATCACCGAAGACGACAAATACTACCGCGCCTACGTCGAGAGTTTCAAGCTCCAGCGCAAAAACCAGAAGGCCATGCGCCCGCCGCGCCAGCGCGATCTCTTCGGGGCCGAGGCCGAGACCGCCCTGCGCGCCTGGCTCGGCGAGCGTCTCGAACTCGACCAGCGCCGCATCCTGGCCTACGAAGAACGGCGCAACAGGCGCGGGGTGATCAAGTACCGTGAACTGGACGCCCTGCACCTCGCCGACCGCAGCGCGTGGGTCTTCGAGATCAAGGCCAGCCGCACCGCCAGCGCCCTGCGCCGGGCGGTCGGGCAACTGCAAGAGACCCGCGCCATCCTCAAGCTGCTCTACCCCACGGTGCGAGTGACGATCCTGCTGGTGGACACCGGCATTCCCGCCAGCGTCGAGGAGGTCGAGGCGCTGATGGCCTCCGACCGGCCCCCGCCGCGCCGCCCGGAGTTGCTCAGCGAGGTCACCACCGCCGTGCCCGAACTGCGGCTGATTGAGAGCCTGGAGGTCGAACCCGACGCCGAGCGCATCGACGTGCTCCGCTTCGGCGTGGAGGATATCATCGCCATCGCCGGGGCGGAAAACCTGTCGCTCGACTGGGAAGCCGACGACGAAGAGCCTGAGGAACCGGCCGGGGCGCAGCCG
>DAOTYR010000113.1:0-22209 GCA_034434655.1 Chloroflexaceae bacterium | reverse complement strand
GCCGCCCCGGGTGCTGCTGCTCCCACCGGAGCCGCCCTCGCGCCTGAGGCGAAGCCCGCCCCCGCCCCTGCGCCTGAGGCGAAACCCGCCGCCCCCGCGCCCGAGACGAAGCCCGCCGCTCCGGGTGCTGCTGCTCCCACCGGCGCCGCCCCCGCGCCCGAGACCAGGCCGGCCCCCGCCGCGCCCGTAACCCGGATCAGCAGTGGTAGCGCCGGCGCCACAGCGACCACTACCGCCGTAACCATCGCCCACATCGAGTTCAACCCCGAGGGGCGTGACGTGGAGGGAGAATACGTGCTGATCCGCAACACGTCCACCCAGGCAGCGGACATGACCGATTGGAAATTGCACGACGGGGCGCAACGGCACACCTACATCTTCCCGCCGTTCGTGCTCGCTCCCGGCGCCGAAGTCAAACTGTGGACCCGCACCGGGGCGAACGACGCCGCGAATCTCTACTGGGGACAGCGGGTCGCGGTCTGGAACAATGAGGGCGATACCGGGACGCTGCTTGATGCAAGTGGGGCCGTGGTAAGCCGGTATACCTATAGCGGCGACCGCGGCAAAGGGAGGGCATAGCGCCATCGAGGAAACCCGGTTGCTTTGCAGGCCAGCGGCGCGAGAAAAGCCGGTTTCCCCATCCCCCACCCGGTGAGAGGGTTTGGGAGGGCTGCGCCCTCCCAGGAAGGATGTTCATCCCGTCGGTGTGCGGCGGAGCCGCATAGACGGCTTGCGTGGAGAACGATGGTATACTGGTACAGGGGCTTGCAGATCCGTACAGAATATTCCAACGCGACTTCTCCTTGTCAGGGAGGCGCGGAGGACCTCGCCCGTCCGAAGGTCCCGTTGTGATTGGGCAGGGCGAGGCCCCTCCGCGCCAGAATGGGAAATCCTGCGGGGGCCGCCGGCCCCCGCCACCCCCGCCGAGATGAAGTCGCGTTGGAATGCTCGCGCAACAGCAACCCCTGCCTGTTCCCCACCCCTCTGGTTTGAGCCGTTGATCCTTGCCTTGTAAGTCACGGAGTCACCGATGACCGTCCAGCGTGAGCATGCGTTCGACTTTCTTGGCCCCCGCACCCTCATCGGCCCGGAACTACGTCCCGGTGATCGCGCCCCCAACTTTACGCTGATAAACCGCAAACTCCAGCCCGTGACGATGGAAACCTACGCGGGGAAACCACTGGTCATCAGCGTCGTTCCATCCCTGGATACCGGCGTGTGCAGCAAGCAAACCCAGCGCTTCAACGCCGAGGCCGCCGCTCGCGCCGGGCAGGTGAACTTCATTACCGTGAGCGCCGACCTGCCATTCGCCCAGGCTCGCTGGTGCAGCAGCAACGGCGCCGAGCAGATCGAAACCCTCTCGGATCATCGCGATATGAGCTTCGGCGCTGCCTACGGCACACTGGTAGACGAATTGCGCATCGAGAGTCGCGCGGTCTTCGTGGTTGACCGGGACGGCATCATACGTTATGTCGAGTATGTGCCGGTAGCCGGCCAGGAGCCCAATTACGACGCCGCTCTCGCCGCCCTCGCTGCCCTCGCCTGATCAGCACCTGTGTGGGAGGGCCTGGCTCTCACGCAGGGGGACGGGGAAACCTGGTTTCCCCATCCCCCCACCCATCGGTACCGGTCTGGTACGCCCCGTATGGTACAGTCCATCCGGTGATGGTACGGGAAAACCAGCTTTCCCCGCATTCGCGGGCCGGAGGAAGGGACAACCCGAATGTTCCCTGGTGTCCACGGGTGTGGGGAAACCAGGTGTCCACGGGTGTGGGGAAACCAGGTTTCCCCATCACCTCACCCGGTGGGAGGGTTTGGGAGGGCTGCGCCCTCCCAAAAACAATGTTCATTGCGGTATTGTGTGGCGGAGCCGCATGGACAGCTATCGTCTAATTGGTCCTGACAGGACGTGCGCAGTAGAAGCATGCGAGGAAGCTGCGTCTCCCCGCATGCCCCGGTTCGTGGCGGGCCTGCGGCCCGCCATCCCCCCGCCGGGAGGCGACCGGGTACCTTCCTCTACCATCCACAGCATGACCCACCGGGGAAACCAGACAGGACATCCAGGAGATGCGATACCATGAGCGAAGCACTCGATTTCGATGATGATCTGCCCAACGATCCGGAGGCCTTGCAGCAGGAAGTGCGCCGCCTGCGCGAACAACTGCGGCGCTCGGAGGACGTCATCTCGGAACTGGCGGTACCGGTGGTGCCCCTGTTCGAGGGCGTCATTGTGCTGCCCCTGGTGGGCAACCTTGACAGCCGCCGGGCGCAGCAGGTGATTGAGAGCCTGCTCAGCGGCATCGCCGAGCACCAGGCTGATGTGGCAATTATTGATATCACCGGCGTGCCGATCGTTGACACCCAGGTCGCCAACTCCCTGGGGCAGGCGATCCGCGCGGCCAGCCTGCTGGGGGCCCAGGTGGTAATCACCGGCATCGGTGCCCGCATCGCCCAGACCCTGGTTCATCTCGATATTGACTTCTCAAACGTGACCACCTGCGCGAACCTCCGCGATGGCATCGAAGCCGCCCTGGCCCTCAACGGCTTGCACATCGCGCCCGTTGAGGCAGAGCCCGGCAAGTAAGCGCAGCTCCATGACCCGGGAGAGGTAACCGCCTCCGCGCTCCTGGGAGCACGGGCAGCTTGCCTGCGGAGACGCGACGCGGGCGGGAGGCCCGCGCTCCCTTGTGTATGACACCGGGTGTGAACAGTTCCACCCGAGGCGTTAGTTGCCCCGCCACTACGCTTGTGCTATACTGTTCGACGGCGTTGAAATGCGCCAAATACACACACCTCCTCCAGCCGATCGCTCCTGCCGGGATGCCCGGTTCGATCGGTGCACGTGGGAGGTGGCGGCTGGATCTTCCAGAATTGTAAGGAGCATCTGACGGTTATGACCCAGGCGACCTCACCGCGTGTTGTCTCGATCAAGGCGCTGCTGGAAGCCGGCGCCCACTTTGGGCACCAGACGAACCGCTGGAACCCGAAGATGCGCCCGTACATCTATACGGCGCGCAATGGCATCCATATTATTGATCTGCAGAAGACCGTGCTCGGCCTTACGGCGGCCTATCGCTTCATCTCCGACGTCACGGCCCGCGGCGAGAAGGTGCTCTTCGTCGGCACCAAGAAACAGGCCCAGGAAGCCGTGGTCGAGGAAGCCACCCGCGCCGGCCAGTACTATGTCACCCAGCGCTGGCTCGGCGGCACGCTGACCAACTTCGCGACGATCAAGGGGCGCCTGAAGCGCCTTGCCGACCTCGAGGCCCAGCGTGATCGGGGCGATTTCGCCCGGCTCACCAAGGCCGAGGGCCTGCAGCTCGACAAGGAGATTGAAAAGCTCAACCGGGTCTTCGCCGGTATCAAGACCATGGATCGGCTGCCCGGCGCCCTCTTCGTTATCGATCCGCACAAAGAGGAACTTGCGGTTAAAGAGGCGCTCAAGGTCGGTGTGCCCGTGGTGGCGATGGTTGATACCAACTGTGATCCCGACCCGATCAGCTATGTCATTCCATGCAACGATGACGCCATCCGTGGCATCCGCCTGATTACCGGCAAAATCGCCGACGCGGCGCTCGAAGGCGTCCATCGCCGCGAGGCGGCCCATGAGTCCTGAGAGATTATCTCCAATGGACGGGGTTGGGGCGAGGCCCTCCGGTGTTGTGGGGGCGCGCGAAGGCGAAGAGCCTTCCCGGATACCTGCCACGGAGAGGTTGGGAGAGGCAGGCCTGCCCAGGAACCTTCGTTCCCCGGTCATCCTGGAAGAGGGTAGGGAAGCGGGAGTTCCTCACGACCTGGCCCGCGGGCAGGGCCTCGACCTCCCCGCGCACCATGGCGTACCCTGGATCTCTGGATAGGCGCACACACAGGGAAAGACGGCGGCGCCCGTCGCCGGTAAGCAACAGCCAGACGGTTCTGGAGGGGCGTATGCCCCTCCATATCACGAGAAGAGGAGCGAGCCTGTGGCAGTCTCGATTGAACTGGTCAAAGAACTGCGCGAGCGAACCGGCGCCGGGATCAAGGAGTGCAAAGACATCCTCGAACAGACCGGTGGCGATCTCAATAAGGCCATTGAGATTCTGCGCGAACGGGGGATTGAGGCGGCGGCCAAAAAGGCCACCCGCGAAGCGCGTGAGGGCCTGATTGGTGTGTACGTCCATTATGGCGCCCGCGTGGCCGCTCTGGTCGAATTGAACTGCGAAACTGACTTTGTCGCTCGAACGGAGGATTTCGTCACCCTGGCAAATAACCTCGCCCAGCATATCGTCGCGCTGAACCCGCGGTACATCCATGCCGATGACGTGAGCGACGACGCGGTAGCCGAGAGCGGGCTGACCCGTGAGAAGTTCATCGAAGAGAATGTGCTCCTGCAGCAGCCCTTCGTCAAGGACCCATCACGAACGATCGAAGAGTTGATCAGGGAAGCGATCGCCAAACTTGGCGAAAACATTATCGTCCGGCGTTTCGTGCGCTACGAGGTCGGCGCCTGACCTGTTACGGCGTGGGCAGTTGCCGGTTGGCAGGGCGCCCTGCTACCCGGCAACTGCTCCCTGCTTCTGGTACCTCATATGCAAGAGCCTAAATATCGGCGTATTCTGATCAAGTTGAGCGGCGAGCAGATCAAAGGCACCGATGAAGTGGTGAGCTACGATATGCTCGACTACCTGGCCCGCGAGATCGCCGCCGTGCATCGCCGGGGCGTGGATGTCGCGGTGGTGATCGGCGGCGGGAATATCTGGCGTGGCAACCAGTCCATCGCCCGGGGGATGGATACGGCGCAGTCGCACTACATGGGCATGCTGGGCACGATTATCAACTCCCTCGCCCTGCAAGATGTGCTCGAGCAGCATGGCCTGCATACCCGCGCCATGACCGCCATCCAGATGAACGAGGTCGCTGAACCGTACATCCGTCGCCGCGCTATCCGCCACCTGGAAAAGGGCCGGGTGATCATCCTCGCCGGCGGCACCGGCAATCCTTACTTTACCACTGACTCGGCTGCGGCCCTGCGCGCCGCGGAGATCCACGCCCAGGTCATCCTGATGGCCAAAAATGGCGTGGACGGGATCTATAGCGCCGATCCGCGCCGGGACCCCAGCGCGGTCAAGTTCGATCACCTGACCTACATGGAGGCGCTTAATCGCGGCCTCACGGTGATGGATAGCACCGCCCTGACCTTCTGCATGGATCACGATATCCCCCTGATCGTGTTCAACGCGCTGGAACCTGGTACCATCGAACGGATCGTGTTGGGGCAGCACGTGGGCACCCTGGTCAGTAAGAGCCTCCCGGAACGGATGCCCGTGGCGGAGGTGTAATACCATCCTGGATTGCCGGATGTTGGAGGTCGGACTTCGGTATTGCACCCCGCGTAGGCTTGCTACAGGCGAGGAGAGCGTGATGGTCAACGATGTCTTACGCGAGTATGAGGCGCATCTGAAAAAGGCCACCGAGGCCCTGCGGCACCTTCTGGCGACGATCCGCACCGGCCGCGCCTCCGCCGGGCTGGTCGAGCATCTGCACGTCGAAGCCTATGGCGCGCCGATGCCGCTGAACCAGCTCGCCAATATCTCGGTGCCCGAGGCCCGCCTGATCGTCATCCAACCCTATGACGCAGGGCTGATCAAGGCGATTGAGAAGGCCATTCAGCAGTCCGACATCGGCATCAATCCCAGTAATGACGGGCGGGTCATCCGCCTGGCCATCCCTCCGCTGACCGAGGAGCGACGCCGCGAACTGGTGAAGGTGGTGCGCCATCGGGTCGAAGAGGTCAAGGTTTCGGTGCGTAATCAACGCCGTGACGCAATGGATCAGCTCAAGGAGCTTGAGTCCGAGAAGCTGATAAGCGAGGACGAACTCAAACGCGCCCAGGAACGGGTGCAGCAACTGACCGACAAATGTATCGCCGACCTCGACGCGATCGGCAAGGATAAGGAAGCCGAGGTCATGGCGGTCTAAGTCACGACGGGCGGAGAGCAGGCTATGAGCACGGCTGATGGCGGACGCGAGAGCAAGACCCCCCGACACATCGCAGTGATTATGGATGGGAATGGGCGCTGGGCGCGCCAGCGAGGGTTGCCGCGACTCGCGGGCCATCGGGCCGGCACGGAGAATATCCGCGCGATCGTGAGTGAGGCCGACCGTCTGGGTGTGCGCTATCTGACGCTCTACGCCTTCTCGACCGAGAACTGGTCCCGGCCATCGGCTGAGGTGCAGGGCCTGATGCAAATCCTGAGTGATTTTATTGACCGCGAGACTCGCGCCCTCCACGAGCAGAATGTCCATTTGCGGCATCTTGGACGCCTCGAGGGTCTCAGCCCGCGCCTGGCCGAAAAGGTGCGCTACGCGATCGATCTGACCCGCCACAACACTGGCCTGACCCTGGCGATCGCCTTCAATTACGGCGGTCGTGCTGACATTGTCGATGCCGTGCGCAAGATCGTCGCCTCCGGGGTCAGCCCGGATCAGGTCGATGAGCAGTTGATTAACGCCAACCTCTACACCGCCGGGATGCCCGATCCCGATGTCATCATCCGCACCAGCGGCGAGCGGCGGATTTCGAACTTTCTTATCTGGCAGGCAGCCTACAGTGAGTTCTGGTTCACCCCCGTCTTCTGGCCCGACTTCCGGCCGGAACACCTCCAGCAGGCCATCAGCGAGTACGGACGACGCCAGCGCCGCTTCGGCGGGCTCATCTCCGAGTAGCTCCAGCTCCCTCGTCCGGCGCCTGTTCAGCGTCGTGATCCTGATCCCGCTGATTGTCGCCGTGGCCTGGTGGCCCTGGGCCACGGCCATCTTCGTGTCCCTCTGCGTGGCGCTGGCGATCATCGAACTCTTCGGGCTGTTGCGCCAGGGGGGCTTCGCGCCCCGCCGCGTTCCCGGCATCGCCCTGGGGGTGGCGTTCTGCGCCGCAGCCGCCCTGCAACCCTTCACCGGGCTTCACCTCGCCGGGATCACCCTGGCCCTCGGCGTGATGGCGACCCTGGTGTATGAGTTCACCCAGTCTGATCGTAGCACCAGTCTGCAGAACTGGGCGCTTACCTTCACCAGCGCCGCCTACATCGGCTGGCTGTTGAGCGCCTTCATCCTCCTGCGCCAGCTCGATACGCCCCTGCGCGCCGGTCTGCTGGCCCCGCTGAATATCCCTCCTGGCGCCGCCTGGGTCTTTCTGGTGCTGGCGATTACCTGGATCCAGGATAGCGCGGCCTTTTTTGTGGGCCGTTCCATCGGGCGCACCCGCATGGCGCCCATCCTCAGCCCGAAGAAGACCTGGGAGGGCTTCGCCGGGGGCCTGCTGGCCTCGATCCTTACCGCCGCGGCGGCAGTGCCGATCCTGGGCTTGCCGATCAGCCTCATCAGCGCTGCGCTGATCGGCGCGGCCGCGGGGATCGCCGGGCCCCTCGGCGATCTCGGCGAGTCGCTGATCAAGCGTCAGGTGGGCGTGAAGGACTCCGGTACGCTCATCCCGGGCCACGGCGGCATTCTCGACCGTATGGATAGCCTGCTCTTCACCGGGCCAGTTATCTATTTCACGATTCTCTTGACTCTGACCCGCTGATTCGCTACACTACCAGAAGCCTCGGGCGGTCGGCTCGCGGAGATGACATAGTGCGCGAGGTGCGGAGGGCCTGCGCCCTCCGCGATCCGTTTCGTTCGCAATGGAGATTGTATGCTCGCTCTTGCTAGCATCGCAGCCGCCCCGGTACAGCAAACCGCCGAACAAAGCGGAGGCAATCCGCTGATAGCGATTGGCGCTTTCTTATTGATGCTCGGGTTGCTCGTGGTTATTCATGAACTCGGGCATTTCCTCACCGCCGTGTGGCTGGGAATTAAGGTCGATGAGTTCGGGATTGGTTTTCCCCCACGCGCGCTGACGCTGTTCGAACGCAATGGCGTTACGTATACGCTGAACTGGCTGCCCCTCGGCGGGTTTGTCCGCTTTGCGCAGAATGGCAACGGGGCGAGCGATCCACTCTATGGCGCCGGCGGCACGCTGGCCGCGGCCCCTCCCTGGCGCCGCATCATCGTGATGGTCGCCGGCCCGTTGATGAACCTGCTGCTCGCCATGCTGATCTTCGCCGTGCTCTTCAGCATCCTCGGCGTTCCGACACCGACCGGCCAGGCGATCAGCGAGGTCTTCCCCGGCACCCCCGCCGAGCAGGCCGGGTTCCGGCCCGGTGATGAACTACGCGCCCTGGACGGTCGCTCCGTTGAGGATCCCACGGTGATCGGCAAGGTGGCTCGCGACAACCCCGGCCGCCCGGTGACGGCAACGGTGCTGCGCGATGGCGAAGAGGTGACCCTGGTGGTCGTCCCCGGGCCCTGGACGTCGCCCGAGGGGAAGAGTTTCGAGTCGGGCTTCGGCTTTAGCTACGGTCCCAGGGTGGAGCAGGTGCAGGTCGGGCCGCTGGCAGCCACCTGGCGCGGCGTGACGTATAGCCTGGAATTGACCGGACGGATGGTGCAGGCCCTGGCGGGTCTGCCGGCCTCGATCCTCGGTCTCTTCTCCCCGGAGCCGTCGCCCGAAGGCGGGCCGATCGGTCCGGTGGGCATCGCTCGCGCCACCGGCGAGGTGATCCAGCAGCCTGGCGGATTCGCGGCCTTCTGGAACCTGGCCGCGGTCCTGAGCCTGAACCTGTTCTTGCTAAACCTCCTGCCCATCCCCGCCCTCGATGGCAGCCACATTATCTTTGCCCTGGTGGAGTGGCTGCGCGGCGGCAAGAAGGTGCCCCCGGAAAAGGAGGCCCTCGTCCACGCCATTGGCTTCGCCGCGCTGATGGGCCTGATGTTGCTCATTACGGTCAATGACGTGCTCAATGCCATCCGTGGCCTGCCGGTGCTTGGTGGCGGTTGATGATCCGGGCCAGTGAAGTCGCCGAGTATGTGTATTGCGCCCGGGCCTGGTGGCTGCGACGGGTGACCGGCCAGGCGCCCGAGGGCCAGGAGCGCCGCGCGCAGGGGAACGCCAGGCACGTGGCGCACGGGCGCCTGGTTGCCCTGAGCGGTATGGCCCTCTGGGCCGGGCTGGCGTTGCTGGCCGGCGGGTTGCTGTTGCTGGCGGCGGGTCTCTGATCGCGGCCATGCTGGGGATCACCGCGCTCGGCCTGGCCCTGCTGCTCCTGGTGGTCGCGGTCATGCTCCGCCGGCGCGCCGGGCTGCCGTGGGGCCGGGTGGCGGCTGCCGATGTCGGCGTGGGGCGACCGCTGGAACGCCCCCTCGTCGCGGCGCGCTATGGGTTGGTGGGAAAGCCTGATTATCTGATCGAACGCGGCGGGGCCATGATCCCGGTTGAGGTCAAACCAGGCCGGCAGGCGCCGCACCCCTACCCCTCCGACCTGATGCAACTGGCGGCCTACTGTCTGCTGGTGGAAGCGACCACGGGCCACGCGCCTCCCTACGGGTACCTGCGCTACGCCAACGCTACCTTTCGCCTCACTTATACCCCCGCCGTGCGCCGGCGCCTGGTGGCCCTGCTCGCCGAGATGCGCGAACTCCTCGACGCCGACGACGTCGCCCGCAGCCACGACGATCCGCGCCGCTGCGCCGGCTGCGGCTTCCGCGCCGTGTGCGACGACGCGCTGGTCGAGTGAGGGGCGCACTGCCGCCGCGTAAGCCTCCGTGCCCCGGCCCTGGGGAGGCCTCGTTTGCCCCGTGTGCATTGGAAGAATCTGTGCTATGATATTCGAGCGTAGCGCCCTGATCGCCAAACTCCAGGAACGGCTGGACGGCCGCATCCAGGCCGCCGAACTGGCGCAGTGGGCCTTCGACAGATTCTACGAGCTGGATCAGGGGATGCTGGCAGTTGATGCCTCAGATAGTGATGTGATCGCCGATGTGCTCGACGAGCTGCTGTTCGCCGATGACACGCGCTTCGCGCTGGACGAAACCGACTTGCGTCGGCTGATCGCCCGGCTTCAAGAGCCATGAAGATCCGCCAACATCCACGCATGCGGGGTATCCTGGTAGGCGACGAGGTGTATTCCTATCCCCAGAAGCTTTTCGCCCGCGTCGCCGATGTCTTCCCCGCCGCCGTTTGTGTCAAGATCGCTATTCTCTCCATTGATGAGCCAATGGAGATTACCCTGGCCCCGCAACTCTGGCGCGCCGACGATATTGAAAACCTCTCGGTGTGCCGGTACTGCGGCTGCCGCGAGAATATTCGCACGGTGAGCGGCACGGGCATTCCCTTTCGCGTCTGCGCTGCCTGTAGCGCCCTGAACGACGACTCGACCCTACCCTCTGTCGCCTGACCTCAATGCCTACCGACCCGGCGCCCCTGCGGCCGTACCTGTCACATTGGTTGAGCGCGCGGATCGGCAGCGCCGAGTTGCGACCCGGCGCAGTGTTTACCTGCCAGGCAACCGTGCTCTACGCCGACCTGCGCGGGTTCACCCGCCTGACCGCTGCCTTCACCACCCTGCCCGACGGCGCCGAACGACTCCACCTTGCGCTGAATGAGTGTTATGCCGTGCTGATCGAAACCATAGCCGCGTATGGCGGCGATGTGTCGGCCATTGCCGGTGACGCTCTCACCGCCTGGTGGCCCAACCAGGCCGACGTAGCCACGGTACGGCAATGCGCCACGGCCCTGCTTAGCGCCATTGATGCCTTGCCGCCCCTCGACACCCCGGCGGGCCCCTTTCGTTTCTATCTGCGGGTTGGAGTCGGGGTCGGAACGGTCCATGCCCTGCTTGCCGGTTTGCCCCACTACGGCGTGCATCTGACCCTGCTGGGGCCGGCGCTCCTGGCAGCGGCGGCAGCGGAACGCGCCGCGGGCGTGGGCGAGGTCGTCGTCGCCGGCCAGGCTGCCACGACCGCCGAACGGGCGCATTTCCAGCCAGGCGAGCCCGGCCCACCTCTTCAGGACGATGATTTTCTGCCCCACGCGCTCATCGAGCGCCTGCGCCACAATGCGCTCATTGCCGAGTACCGGACGTGCGTTCCCGTGTTTGCGGGTTTCACCCTGCCGGACCACCCGCGCGCGCTGCATGCGCTGGTAAGCCAGGTGCAGACGGTGACCCGCCGTTGGGGCGGCTGGCTGAACGAGATCGAGGTGGGGAACAAGGGGGCCGTGCTGGTGCTGCTCTTTGGCGGGCCCCTGGCGCGCGGCGCGGATGGGAGCCGTGCGGTCGGCTGCTGTCTGGAATTGCGCGCACGCGGGCTGATCACCCGCGCCGGGATCACGCAGGGTCTGCTCTACCTGGGCACGGTGGGCGGCGCCGAGCGACGGGTGTACACGGCCCAGGGCGATGAGATGAACCTGGCGGCCCATCTGATGCAGCACGCCGCTAACGGCGAGATCCTGGTCTCAGGGCGTGTGCGCCACGAGGTGCAGGGGTGCTACCTGACGAGCGAACCGATCCTGCTGGCAACCAAGGGACACCAGGAAGGGGTGCCGGTGGCGCGGGTGCTGGGGCCCGCGCAAGCCCCCGCGCCGTAGGCACAGTTCGGAAACGGTGGGGTTTCCGGGAGGGCAAAGCTATCCTGGACCCAATATCTTGCACATAAGCGCATACGGCGCTTCAGCCCCCCTCCTAACCTCCCCCCGCGGGGAGGGCTGGGGAGGGGGCGGTCACCTTATCTGACAGGACGCACGCGGTGGAGGGGTGCGGGGAGGCATCGCCCCCCCCCATACCCCTGTTCCCGCCCGCGGCGGCCAGGCGGCCTGGCGCAACACCCACAGCCCTCCCGCCGCGGGCAGGCAATAACCGGTTGGTGAAGGGCCTGCGGCCCTCCACTCCTCTCCGCCGGAAGGCGACCGCGTACCTCCTCTTATCTGAAAGGTATTGCCCCCGGACCCGCCCCGGCGGCAGGGGCGCGGCCGCTAGGTGGCCGCGGTGCTCGCCGTCGCTGCCGACGCCGGGGCCGGTTCGGCGCCACGGCCTTCGATCCACTGCTGGAAGAGCGCCCGCTGGGGCGGGGTCGCCAGAATGGCGATCTGGTCGCCGGCCTCCAGCACCGTCTCGGGCTGCGGGTTGGCGATCACCCTGTCGCCACGCAGGATGGCGACGACCGAGACGCCGGTGCGCTTGCGAATGGCGCTGGCGCCGATGCTCTCCCCCGTCAGCGGCGAGTCAGGCGCCAGGTGGTACCAGACAATCTCCAGACTGCGCCGCGCGCGCCGCAGGCGGCGCAAGGTTGCCGCATCGGTGCTGAGGGCCTCCATCGGCCGGTAACACTCGGCTCGCACGGTGTCACTCAGGCGCTCGATCTCCGCGGTGGGCACGTCGAAGTGCAGGAGCGCCTGGCGCACCATTTCCAACCCGGCCTCGAATTCAGGCTGCACCACTTCATGAATGCCCATCTGGCGCAGCACCTCGAGCTGGGCCAGGCGGGTGGCCCGCGCGACGATGTGCAGGCGCGGGTTGAGCGCGCGAGCCTGGCGCACGATCGTCTCGACGTCGATCGCCGCCGACACCGCCACCAGCAACAGCCGCGCCTCGTGGATGCCCGCCGCCTCCAGCACCGTCGGGCTGCTGGCATCGCCGTAAATCACCGGGATGCGATTGGCCTTCAACGTGTCGATACGGTGCTGATCGCGCTCGATGACCACGAAGGGATGCCCCAGGCGGCGCATCAGGTCGGCGGTGTAGCGCCCCACCCGGCCGTAGCCGGCAATAATCGTGTGCCCGCGGAGCGGTTCATCTACCCGCACGAGCATCGGGCTGGGCGTCTTGCCGCGCCAGCGACGCCAGAGCGTGTAGGTGGGCGTGGCCAGCCGGCTGACGAACGGGGTGAGGACCATCGTGACCACCGTTGCGGCCAGTACCAGATTCGACTGGGCCACGGTCAGGGCGCCGACGGCCAGCCCCACCCGCGCCAGGACAAAGGCGAATTCGCCGATCTGGAATAGCCCAAACCCGACGGTCAGCGGCACATCGCCACGGTAGCCGAACAGACGCACCACACCGGCAAAGATCACCACCTTGCCACAACTCACGACGAGCGTCAGCGCGAGGATCGGCCACCAGTGGGCCAGCAGGAAGGCCGGATCGATCAGCATCCCCACCGAGACGAAGAACAGCATGCCAAAGACATCGCGCAGGGGGATGATGTCGTTCAGCGCCTGGTGGCTGTAATCCGACTCGCTGAGCACCAGACCGGCCACGAAGGCGCCAAAGGCGAAGGAAAGACCGGCCAGGTAGGTCGCATAGCCGATCCCCAGGCCCAGGGCCATAATGGCCACCAGGAACAACTCCCGCGAGTTCCAGGTGGCAATACGTTTCAGCACGAAGGGGATCACTCGCGTGCCGACAAAGACCATCGCCGCCAGGATCAGCCCGGCGCGGAGCGCCGCCAGCCCCAGATTGGCCAGGCCGCCGCTCAGGTTGGCCAGTTCGGGCAGCATGATCATCAGCGGCACCACGGCCAGATCCTGCACGATCAGCATGCCAAGCATCACCCGGCTGGCCAGGGTGCCAAGCTTGCCCTGGCCCATAAGGGTCTTCAGGATGACCATGGTCGAAGAGAGGGACACCAGCGCGCCCAGCCACAGCGCGGGGTAGGGCTCCCACCCCAGGAGACGGCCCAGGAAGAAGCCAAGCGCCGTCGTGAGGGTCATTTGCAGGATGGTGCCACCGAACGCCACCCACTTGAAACGGAGGAGCTTTTTGAGGTTAAACTCAACCCCCAGGGCAAAGAGCAGCAACGCCACCCCGATCTCCGCCAGGAGTTCGATATCGTGAATATCGCTCACCCGTGGACCGGCGGTGTACGGGCCAACAATGATCCCGGCGACAATGTAGCCCAGGATGAGCGGCTGGTTCAGACGCCGGGCCACAAAGCCGCCCAGGAGCGCCGCGACAAGGATGAGCGTGATGTCGGCGGCAATACCCATAGGGAGTGTCCTTGCTGGTGGGTGTTCCGACTGCGTGTGTCTATATCAAAGATACGCCTCTGAACTGTCTATGTCAATCACAGGACCCGCGCAGTGGAGGGGTGCGGGGAGGCTACGCCTCCCCGCATCTCCCCCGCCGAAGATGCTACAATACCGGAGGGTGCGCGGACCGAACGGAAAGCCCAACCGCCCCCGCATCCCCTGAGCCCGACGCCAGGGGCGCCGGACCCATGGAGGTGTCAGACGTGTACGTCCCTGAGTCGCCGTTTCTTCTTGCCCTCGAAAACCGCATCCTGCTCGAACGCATTCCCTTCAGTGACCGCGGCTCGCGCCTGCTCCTGTTCAAGGATCGGCGGCAGCCCGACACCCTGTATCTCAAGCTCGCCGAACGCCTGACCTCGGTCACCCCCGGCCTGTCGGCATACCGCAACCGCCCGCCGTACATCCCCGGCCTGCGCCTGGTGGACGGCAATGGCCGCCCGGTGCCCTTTGAGGCGACCACCTATCCTCATGCGGTGATGTTCCAGACCCCGGTCGGCGAGTTTCGCTGCGTGTTTCAAGATGAGTACACCCTCAGTTTCGGCTTGCCCACCGGGGTCACGAGCGGGATCAGCTTCACCGTCGTGCCCGACCTGGCTCGTCCCGACGCCCAGGGAGGCGAGTTCAAGACGGTGCGCAACTGCGCCTACTCCACCAATGGGGACCTGATCCTCAACCAGGTCGAGCATAATGGCGTCGGCTACCAGGTGACCCTGGTGGCCCAGGGCGATGCCGATACGGCCATCACCCTGCACATCCAGGCCGGTCTCGACCTTGACCGGCGGGTCATGCCTTTTCGCGCCGCCCTGCGCGCCGCCGAGGAACGCTGGCACCGCTGGTTCGCCGGCGTGCCGGCGGTGCATGAACCTTATCGCCAGCAGTACTACTATGCCTGGTGGGTACTGGGCAACAACATGCTCTCGCCCTACGGCTACTTCCGCCGCGAGAGCGTGGCCCCCAGCAAGGCCCATTACATCGGCGCCTGGCAATGGGACAACTATTTCCACGCCCTGGCCTTCCGGTACACCGACCCGAAACTGGCCAGCGACCAGATCCAGTTCATGCTCGACCACCAGTTGCCCGATGGGATGATCCCCGACGCCGTCTACGATGAGGGCACCATCACCCAGTTGGAGGCCCCGGTGGCCGCCGCGGTCACCAAGCCGCCGATTATCGGCTGGGTCGCAATGCACGTGTACAATCAGACTGGCGACTTCGCCATGCTCCGCGAGATCTACGAGCCGCTGGTGCGCTGGAACTCATGGTGGTTCGGGTTGAACGACGATGACGCCGATGGGATCGTGCAGTACTCGCATCCCTTCTCCTCAGGGTTGGACGATAGCCCGCTCTGGGATGAGGGTATGCCGGTCGAGGCGGTGGATCTGAACACCTACCTCTGCCTGCAGATGGAGGCGCTCTCGAACATGGCCCGCATCCTGGGGCGCATGCGCGAGGCGACCCTATGGAAGAACCGCGCCGACGCGCTGGCGCGACGGATCGTTGAGCATTTCTACGACGCACGCGCCGGGGTCTTCTGGTCGCAGCGGGAGCACCGCCCGATCAAGGTGCTGACCCCCTTCAGCCTCTACCCGCTCTGGACGGCGCGCATGCCGCCTGAGATTAACGAACGGCTGATCGCCCATCTGCGCGACCCGCGCAGCTTCTGGGCCACCTACCCGCTGCCCACGGTCGCCCTCTCCGATCCCCGCCACGATCCCCAGCAGATGTGGCGCGGGCCGGTGTGGATCAACATCAATTATATTTTCGTCGAGGCCCTCCAGCGCACCGGCTTTCAGGCCCTCGCCGGGGAACTGGCCGAGCAGACGCTGCGCCTGGTGATGGGTCAGCGTGACATCTACGAGTACTACCACCCCCTGACCGGCGAAGCGCCGCCCCGGGCTGCGCCCATGTTCGGCTGGTCGGCGGCATGCTTCATCGATCTGGCCATCCGTATGAGCCGGGGAGAGATCGTATGAGCGCAGTAGCCATCCTGCACTACGCCGGGCCGCCCTACGTCGGTGGCGTCGAGATCACCATGGCCGCGCACGCGCGGGCGCTCGTCGCCCTGGGGTGGTCGGTACGCATGATCGCCGCTAAAGGCGGCGAGCTGGGACCGGGAGTGGACGTGCATCTCCTGCCCGAACTCGACTCCCGCGGCGATCTGGTCGAACTCATCAGCCGCGAACTGGCCGCGGGGACCGTCAGCGCCGCGTTTCTGGCCCTGCGTGATCGCATCGCCGCGTGGCTGGATGAGGCCCTCGCCGGTTGCGAGGCGCTGATGGTGCACAATGTGCTGAGCCTGCACAAGAACCTGGCCTTCACCGCCGCCTTGCGACGCCTCCACGACGCGGGCCGCCTGCCCCGTATGCTGGCCTGGTGCCATGACTTCGCCTGGCGCGACCCCCTGTACCTGCCGGAACTGCATTCTGGCTACCCCTGGGACCTGCTGCGCGAAGCATGGCCCGGGGTGCGCTACGTGGTCGTCTCGGAGGACCGGCGAGGCATCCTGGCCGAGCTGCTGGGGCTGCTGCCGGAACAGATCGCCGTGGTGACGCCCGGCGTTGATGTGCGGGGGTTGCTCAAACTGGAGCCCGAAACAGCCGACCTGGTCGAGCGCCTGCGCTTGCTGGAGGCGGCCCCGTTGCTGCTCCTCCCGGCGCGTATCACCCGGCGCAAGAATATCGAACTGGCCATCGCCATCGCGGGCGCCATGCGCCACCAGGGCGCCACGCCGCGCCTGGTAGTCACGGGGCCGCCAGGACCGCACAATCCGACCAACGCCGCCTATCTGGCCGAGTTGCTGGCCCTGCGTCGCGACACGGGCGCCGAAGACGCCACGGTGTTCCTCTACGAAGTCTTTACCGACCCCCGGGGCCAGCCGCGCCCCGTCTCCGACGCCATGCTCGCCGATTTCTTTCACCTGGCCGACGGTCTGCTCTTCCCCAGCCGCTACGAAGGCTTCGGCATCCCGGTGCTGGAGGCGGGGCTGAGCGGCATTCCCATCTTCTGTAGCGACATCCCGCCCCTGCGCGCCTCGGCCGGTTCCGCCGCGCTCTACTTCGGGCTTGAAGAGCGCCCCGATCAGATCGCGGAACGGATCCTTGCCGCGCTTGCCGTCGATCAGCGCTACGCGCTGCGACGACGGGTCCGTACGATCTATACGTGGGAGGCGATCGTGCGCCGGCACATCGTCCCATTGCTTGCGGGCGGGTAAAACCGCCCGCGGCGTCCCCTACCGGCGAGGAAGGAACTGTTGCGATGACCTCTGCGTACAGTGGCAACGACCCGGGAGAATACACGGTGCTCCTGCCCGCGCGGGCGCCGGAGAAGATCCGCCTGCTGCTGCCCCTGGCGGCTGACATTGCCCGCCATCACGGCGGCCAGGTGGTGATCGTCAGCATCGTGGTGGTGCCCGAAGGGCAACCCCTCAGCGAAGGCATGCTGGAGACGCGGCGGGTGCGCGCCGCCCACGACACGATCGCCGAACTCGGCGCCGTCCAGGCGCCCGTGCGCACAGTGATCACCGTGGCCCATGACCTCACCGAGGGCATCCGCACCGCGGCCCAGGAGCAGCGCGCCAACCTGCTCCTGCTCGGCTGGCAGGCCGAGCAGTCCTCTTCGGAACGGCTCTTTGGCCCGCCGATTGACAGTCTGCTGCGCCATCCCCCCTGTGACGTGATGGTGGTGCGCCTGATGGGTGACGGCCAGTGGCGGCGCATCCTCCTGCCGGTGCGGGGCGGCCCCCACACCCCCCTGGCCTGCGAAGTGGCCCTGGCCCTGGCCGAACGTCACGAAGCCGGGATCAGCGTGCTCTACGCCGCCAACCCGCGCCTGCCCGACAATGGCGCCGTGCGCGAGAGTCTGCAATCACTGCGTACTATGCCCCGCGTCACCCGCTGGCTGGAGCGCAGCATCCCCGTCGAGCAGGCCATTCTGGCCGAGGCGGCCGATCATCAAGCGATTGTGCTGGGTGTCACCGGCCGTCAGGGCGACCCCGAGGCGCCCATTGGCCCCCTCGCCGACCGCATCCTGCGCAAGGCCGCCACCACGGTCATCCTCGTGCGCCACCGCATGGCCCAGGACGAGGAGCAGGCCCAGCAGATCTGGCAACAACAGCGCGATCTCTCGGCCATTGTGGACCGCTGGTTCGCCGAAAACACCTTCAGTTCCACCGAGTACGACGACCTGCAACGCCTCCTGGCGCTCAAACACCAGCAGGGGGTGCGCATCAGCCTTGGCCTGCCGACCCTCAACGAGGAGCAGACCATCGGCGACATCATCGGCCAGGTGCAGGAGCACCTGATGGAGAAAACGCCGCTGCTCGACGAGGTGGTGCTGATTGACAGCGGCTCGCAGGATCGCACCCGCGAGATCGCCGCCGCCCGCGGGGTCCCGGTCTACGTCCATCAGGAGATCCTGCCCCAGTACGGCGCCTTTTCCGGCAAGGGCGAGGCCCTGTGGAAGAGCCTCTACGTGCTCACCGGCGATATCGTCGCCTGGTGCGACACCGACATCAAAAACTTCCACCCGCGCTTCGTCTATGGCGTGATCGGTCCCCTGCTGCGCGAGCGCCGGCTGGTGTACTGTAAGGGCTTCTACCGCCGACCCATCCAGTTCGGCGAGAAGATCCAGGCCAGCGGTGGCGGTCGGGTCACCGAACTGACCGCCCGGCCCCTGCTCAACCTGTTCTACCCTGAACTGTCGGGGATGCTGCAACCCCTCTCCGGCGAATATGCCGGGCGGCGCTTCGCCCTCGAGGCCGTGCCTTTCTTCACCGGCTATGGCGTGGAGACCGGCTTGCTGATCGACTTGCTGGAGCGTCACGGGCTGAACGCGCTGGCTCAGGTCGATCTGCTGGAGCGCATCCACCGCAACCAGGAACTCATTCCCCTCTCCAAGATGGCCTTCGCCATCACCCAGGTGGTGATCCAGCGGCTTGAACAGCGGCAGCGGGCCAACCTGCTCGAACCGGTCAACCAGACCATGAAGCTGATCACCCAGCGCGAGGACGGCAGCTTCCAACTCGAACTGCGCGAGATCCGCGACCACGAGCGCCCCCCCATGCTGCACATCCCCGAGTACCGGCACCGGCGCGGCCTGCCGCTGGAGATGACCGGTCAGTCCCTCCAGGAGGCGCCGAAATGAGCGACCCGCGCGCGCGGATTCAAGCCCTGATTGACGCGATCTACGGCCAGCCGGCAGGCGCGGCGATCACCCCCCGCCTGCTGGCTATGCTCGACGCCTTCGTGGCCCGCCACCCCCCGGCCCCGCCACGCCCGCCCGCCGAACGGCTCACCGAGAACGACGTGATCCTGATCACCTATGGCGACCAGGTGCGCGAGGCGGATCGCCCCCCGCTGCAGACCCTCCACGAGACGCTCGACACCACCTTCGCCAGCATCGTCAGCGGCGTCCATATCCTGCCCTTCTTTCCTTCCACCTCCGATGACGGCTTCTCGGTGGTGGATTATCGCGCCGTCGATCCCGCCCTGGGAACATGGGCCGACATCGAACGCCTGGGACAACGCTACCGCCTGATGTTCGACGCGGTGGTGAACCACATCTCGGCCAGCAGTGCCTGGTTCCGCGACGTTCTGGCCGGTGTGCCCGGCGCCGAGGCCCGCTTCCACATCCTTGACCCGGCCACCGACCTGCGGGGGGTGACGCGCCCGCGCACCACTCCCCTGCTCACCCCCTTCGAGACCCCCACCGGCGTGCGTTATGTCTGGACCACCTTCAGCGCCGATCAGATCGACCTGAACTTCGCCAACCCCGAGGTGTTGCTGGAGATGACCGACGTGCTGCTCGCCTACGTGGAGCGCGGCGCGAGCCTCATCCGCCTCGACGCGATCGGCTACCTGTGGAAAGAGCCCGGCACCGCCTGCATTCACCTGCCGAATACCCACCGCATTGTGCAACTCTGGCGCGCCGTCCTGGACGTGGCAGCGCCCGACGTGCTGCTGATCACCGAGACCAACGTGCCTCACGCCGACAACGTCAGCTACTTCGGCGACGGGAGCAACGAGGCCCAACTGGTCTACCAGTTTCCCCTGGCGCCGCTGGTGCTGCATGCCTTCGCCAGCGGCGACGCCACGCGGCTGAGCGGCTGGGCGCGCGATCTTGCCCCGCCCACGCCGACGACGGCCTTCTTCAACTTCCTGGCCTCCCACGATGGCATCGGCGTGGTGCCGGCGACCGGCATCCTCAGCCAGAGCGAGGTGCAGGATCTGTGCGCGCGGGTGGAGCGTCACGGCGGGCGCGTCTCCTACAAGACCAACCCTGACGGTTCGCAAAGCCCCTACGAGTTGAACTGCACCTGGTTCGACGCCCTCTCCGACCCCGCCAGCGGCGAGGCGCCGGATCGGGCCATCGAGCGCTTCGTTGCCTCACAGGCGATCATGCTGGCCCTGCAGGGCGTGCCGGGGATCTATGTGCACAGTCTGGTGGGTTCGCCCAACTACCAGCGGGGGCTGGAGGCAACCGGGCGCTTTCGCACGCTGAATCGCGAGAAGTGGACGCGGGCCGACCTGGAGGCGCGCCTGGCCGACCCCCGGCGCCGCGAGGGGGCGGTGCTGCGCCGCATGGCCACCCTGATCCGCGCGCGGCGCAGCGAGCGGGCCTTTCACCCCAACGGCCCCCAGCGGGTGCTCGACCTGCACCCGGCGGTCTTTGCGCTGGAGCGCCGCACCCCCGAGGGTGACGCGGCGGTGCTCTGTCTGCACAACGTCTCCGACGCGCGGCAGCGCCTGCTGGCGCCCGGCGCTGGGGGGGCGCGCGACCTCCTGAGCGGCACCCGCTACGCAAGCGGCACGGACGTGGTAGAACTGGCGCCGTACCAGGCGGCCTGGCTGCGCCTTTAGTAGTTGCAAAAATCACAACTAGACGCTGCCGGCGAATCGTGTATGCTACATACAGGATTTAGGGTTTGCTCATTGGAGGGCGAAGCCCTCCCAAACCCTCCTGGAGAGGGGCGGCCCGGCGGATGCAGGCCCCCACTCCCCCGCCGAACGGTTATGAAGGCGCAAGTTGTTGCCAGTGCCTGTTAACACAACCAACCGCCCTGGCAGCATACACTGAGGCTATCCGCCGCCTTGCCCGATGAGCCGTACAACCACCCTGTTGTGACTGGAGACCCGATGGATGCCCATCTTGCCACTGTTGCAATTGCCGCCCCCGGGCGACTGATCGGCATCGCCCCCGACGGCGATCTGCGCCTGGTGTGGGACGCTGCGACCCTTCGCCTGCCGATCTACGACCTGCCGCATCTCGCCGCCGCGCTTGACGAATGGTGCGAGGAAGAGGAACTGCCCTTTTTGCGCCGGGGCTACTATCGCCTGGCCGTGGGAGCGGACGGCGCCGTTCAGCTCTGGTTGCACAACGGGGGCTTGCTGCTCAGCCGTGATGAAGTGCGTCTCCTGACGCGCCTGGTAGAGACTGCGGCGCAGGAACTGTGCGCCCCCCTCTGTCGCCAGCAACGACTGCCCTTCGGCGTGGGCTACCGCCGCCTGGCCGCGCCGCCGGCCGAGCGCCAGTGGAAGAACTGATCACCCCCGTTGCTCGATAGAAGAGGCGGAGGGGCCTGGCCCCTCCGCCTCTCATGTTGCCGGCGCCGCGCGACTACGCCGTGCCGGTAAAAGAACATGCGGCGGTCTGCGACCCCCGCACCCCCGCCGAGACGAAGCGCCCAGGCGCTACCCCCGCTGTTCGATGTGCGCGCGCAGCATCCAGGCCATCTTCTCGTGCTTCTCCATCAGCCCGGTCAGAAAATCGCTGGTGCCCATGTCATCATACTGCTCATCGGTCGCCCGCACATCACGGCGGAGATGGCGAATGATCGCCTCATGATCGGCAACCAGGTTGGCCACCATGGTGCGGTCGTCAGGATACTCGCCAGGGCGCTCGGAGAGGGTGGTGAGTTGCAGGAACTCGGTCATGGTGCCCGGGGCCGGGGCGCCGAGCGAGCGGATGCGCTCGGCGATCTCGTCAATGTCATCTTCCAGCGCCTCGTACTGCTGCTGGAACAACGCATGCAGCGGGCCAAAGGCCATTCCGACAACGTTCCAGTGGTAGTTGCGCAGTCGCGTGTACAGCACGTGCTCATCGGCGAGCAGGCGGCTCAGTAGCGCCACTACGCCTTGCACGTTCGCCGCGCTCAGGCCGATATCCGGGGTCGTGCCGGTCACACTGGGCTTTGAGGTCGTCATGGTTATGTCCCTTTCAACTTGTGCCCCTGAGAACCACGGGTGCGCGTCAGCCAGGCTGTTGCGATGACGTTGACCAGCTTCGCGGTTAAGGGACCTCTGGTTTCGGGTATACTGTACTATAACAGAAAG
>DAOTYR010000112.1:0-8815 GCA_034434655.1 Chloroflexaceae bacterium | reverse complement strand
GGGCCAGGATGCCCTCGACGCCATGCAGGGTCGCGATCGCCGCGGCGATCAGATCCACCGACGTGCCCAGCGAGCCATCGTGGGCGCCGCCCGCCGCCGCGATGGGCGTCCGGCCCCCGGCCATCTGCTCGGCCAGCACCTTTACGCCCTGGGCCACCTCCGGGCTGTGCGAGACGATCAGGATGCCGATCATAAATGTTGATGCCTTTCACATAACAGGACATACGCGGTGGAAGGGCGCGGGGAGGCGCAGCCTCCCCGCAGGCCACGGTTCCCTGCCCGCGGCGGCGGGGCCGCCTGGCCCCCGTAGGCCGGGAACGAGCGGTTCGTGGAAGGCCGCAGGCCCTCCACCCCTCCCCGCCGTGAAGCAACGGCGTAACTCCTGTCGCATCAGCTTTTCGCCCCCTCCCTGACCCTCCCCCGCTGGGGGAGGGAACCGGGCGCTCCCCCAGCGGGGGGAGGGTGAGAGGGGGGGCTTCCCCAACCCTCCCGCGGGCGCGGGGATGGGGGAACCTGGTTCCCCCATGTTCATGTCAGGGCGAAGCGCTGGCACGCATCTGGCGGAACGCTCATAGCAGCCCCAGCTTGCCGGCGACGTAGACCACTTCGGCCCGATGGTGGACGTTCAGCTTGCGCATGATGTTGCGCAGATGGAACTTTACCGTACTCTCGCTGATGGCGATCTGTTCCCCGATCTCGCGGTTGGAGAGACCGCAGGCCAGCAGGCGCATGACCTGGTGCTCACGTTCGGTGAGCAGGGCCTCCGGCGGTTCACCGGGATTGGAGAGACTTTTCATCACCAGCGAGGCGGTGCGCGTGTCGAGGGCCGACTCGCCGCGATGGACGGCGCGCACGCTCTTGATCAGGTCGAAGGCGTCCACATCCTTGAGCACATAACCCCGCGCCCCGCTGCGGATGGCGCGCAGCACGAGCTGGTCGTCGAGGAACGTGGTGAGCACAATCACATTGGTCTGCGGATGATCGGCACAGATGGTCTGGCACAACTCGAGGCCGCCGTCAACCCCCAGGGCGCCCAGGCTGAGGTCGAGGAGCACCACGTCGGGATGCTCCTGGGCGATCAGAGCCAGCGCCGTCATCGCGTCGCCGGCCTCGCCGACCACTATGATACCCGGCTCCAACTCCAGGATCGAGCGCAGACCGTGGCGCACGATGGCGTGATCATCCACGATCATCAGCCGAATGGGCTTGCTCATACGCACCTCCCGGTCCGGGCCTGTCTACAAAAGGTTCCTTGCATTGCCGCCCCCTCCGCCGGAGGGCGGCGCCGGCGGTGGAAGGGTGCGGGGAGGCTTCACCTCCTTGCACCCCTGGCTACCCCGGCACATCCTGAAGCGGAATGTTCACCCGCACCTCGGTTCCACCGGCGGGGGGCCGCACGATGGCCAGCGCGCCGCCCAGTTCCTGGACCCGTTCGCGCATATTGCGCAGGCCAAAGTGGGCCCCGCCGCGCTCGGGCGCAACGGTGTGCAGGGCCTCTTCGGCGATGCCCACGCCATCGTCGGCGATCACCAGGCGCGCGACGCCGGGATCGAAGTGCAGCGTAATGGTGATCTGCCGGGCGCGGGCGTGCTTGTAGGCGTTGAACAGCGCCTCCTGGGCGATATAGTACAGGCCGCTGGCAAGCTGCACGCTTACCGTCGGCGGCACATCGGCCGTGTGCAACTGCACGCTCAGATTGGTGGTCTTCTCGAAATCGATCGCCAGTTCGCGCAGGGCCGCCACCAGACTCGACTGCGAGCCATTGATGGGCGAGAGCTGGAAAATCGTCGCGCGCATGCGCGTGACCGCGCTGCGGGCCAGCTCCTTGGCATTGCAGATCCGCTCGTAGACTGGCGACTGCGGATCGAGCTGCACCCGGCACCACTCCAGGTTCATGCCGATGCTGATCAGGTACTGGGCGACGCTATCGTGCAGGTCGCGGGCGATGCGGGCGCGTTCGCTGTTGAGGATCTCGTTCTGGCGCGCGGCGGCCAGGCGATGGCGCGCCTTGGCGAGCTGGCGGTTCTTCTGCTCCAGTTCGGTCTTCTGGCGCAGGGCGTCTTCGTAGAGCGCCACGGCCCGGGCGCGCAGGCGTTCACTCTCTTCGTACAGGCGGGCATTCTCCACCGCCACGGCGGCCTGGTTGGCCAGGGTGCGCAGCACCGAGAGTTCGCGCTCGTCCATAGCGAAGCCGGCTTGCAGCACCACCGCCAGCGCGCCGACGACCCGGTCGCTCAACAACATCGGCGCGCCCAGGACGCTCGTTCCATCCCCGGCGGGGTGCATCACCAGGCCGTGCTGGCCGAGCACCTGGGCGATGGCGCCCTCGATCCCGGCAAGATCGGCGCCGGCATCCAGCGGCTCGACCCCGCGGGCAGTGCGGCGCATGCCCCAGCGGGCGGTCTCGGGGGCCTTGAGCACCAGCACGGCCAGCGAAGCGTCGAAGTGCTGCAGGGCAACCTCGACCACCGCCTGGGCCAGACATGCCACGCCGCTGGTGGTGTTGCACAGGGCGCCCGAGATCATCGCCACCGAGGCAATCGCCCGGTCGAGCCGGCGTTCGTTCTCGCGGTACTCGCTGTAGTACGTGCGGCGAGAGGCGCTCACCCCGATCAGGCTCTCCAGCAGATGCTCGCGTGCGCTATCTTCCATACGGCGACCTCACATTGCCGCGTAGAACAGTTCCATCACCGCCTCGACGCTGGCCTCGCGCGGGTTGGTAGCCATGCAGGCATCGTGCATGGCATTGGCGCTCAGGGTGGGCAGGTCGCGCTCCTTTACCCCGAGGTCGGCCAGGCCCCTGGTCAGACCCACGTCGGCGACGAGGGCGCGCACGGCCTCGATGGCCATAGCCCCGGCCTCCATAGGCGGCAGACCGGCGACGGGCAGCCCCATGGCCTCGGCGATGGTCGCGTAGCGCTCGGGACAGGCGGGCAGGTTGTACTCCATCACGGTGGGCAACAGAATGGCATTCAGTTCGCCGTGGGGCTGGTCAAGCAACCCGCCGACCTGGTGAGCCATGGCGTGGGTGGCCCCCAGAATGGCGTTGGAGAAAGCCATGCCGGCGTGGAGGCTGCTGCGGGCCATGATCTCTTTGGCCTCGAGATCGGACTGGCTGGCGACGGAGCGACGCAAGCCGGCGACGGCCAGGGAGATGGCGCGCAGGGAATGCACCTCGGTGAGAAAGGTCGCGGCGAGGGAGACGTAGGACTCGATGCCGTGGGTCAGGGCGTCCATTCCGGTGCTGGCGGTGAGCCAGGCATCCTTGGTGGTGAGCAACAGCGGGTCGGTGAGGGAGATGTCGGGGATGAGCGACTTGCTGATCAGGGTCATCTTGATGCGCCGGCGCGTGTCGGTGATCACCGCGAACTGGGAAACATCGGCCCCGGTGCCAGCGGTGGTGGGAATGGCGACCAGCGGCGGCAGGGGCCGGGTGATGCGGTCGATCCCCTCGTAGTCGTGGATGCGCCCGCCGTTGGTGCTGAGCACCGCGATGCCCTTGGCGGCGTCAATGCAACTGCCGCCGCCAAGGACCACCAGGGCGTCGCAGCGCTGCGCCCGGTAGAAGGCCGCCCCGGCTTCGACCTCGTAGTCCTTGGGGTTCGGCGTCACACCGGTCCAGATCGCGAAATCGAGGCCCTCTTGCTCGATAGCCGGGAGCATCTGCTCCAGCCAGCCGGCGGCGATGATGCCGGGGTCGCTCACCACCAGCACCCTGGTGGCGCCGAGCCGCCGCGCGGCCTTGCCCGCCTGCTCGAGCACGCCGCAGCCTACGATAATCTCGGGGAGCGTAAACTTGCAAACTTGCATACAAGCCATCCTGGCCAGGCGCTGTGCCGGGTATGCTCAGATACGCGCTCGCAGCGCCTGCCGCCACAAGGCGCGATCCGGGCAGCATGTCCGCGATGCCAATCACCCAACACGTCGCGTGTGCGCGGCGCCGCGCATCCTCCATCATAGGTTGCCGAAGTAACCGGGTATAGCCTGGATTATAGGTTTTTTCGCTCACCCTGTCTAGTTGGACAGGGGATCATTCTCACCGGTCGTTCAGGGGAGCTTTGCACGGTCAGGGGGTGACACAGGCCAGGGTTTCTGCTACAGTGCAAGCTACCCAGATCTACCGCAAGTCCATCGTCATTCGATGAAGCGCCCGCGGGTATGCTATGCCGCGTGGCGCGCGAGCGAAGGAGGTTCCGTATGGAAGCTACCCCGACCGCCCGGGAAGAACTCGAGGCAGGCGCCGCGATCCAGGAAGCGATCGCGCCGGTTGATGTGGCCGAGACGCCCCTGACCGATGAGGACGCGCCAGAGATCCTGGCCGAACTGGTGGTCGAAGAAGTGAGCATTGACGGGATGTGCGGCGTGTACTAACGTGAACGTGGGGGAACCAGGTTCCCCCACCCCCCCGCCCGCAGAAAGGTGAGGGCGCAGCCCGTGCGCAGGGGGATGGGGAAACCGGCTTTCCCCACCCCCCGTCCGCGGGAGGGTTTGGGAAGGCGCAGCCCTTCCAGGAGGAGGCCTTTGATGCGCGCGCAGCGCCGAAGGAGCAACCATGCAGCGACTCGAAGGTAAAGTTGCCCTGATCACCGGAGCGGCCCGCGGGCAAGGTCGGGCGCATGCCCTGACCCTGGCCCGCGCCGGGGCCGATATCGCGGCGCTGGATATCTGTCACGATTTGCCCTATCCGCGCTACCACCTGGCAACCGCCGAGGACCTCGAGATAACCGTCGCGGAGGTGCGCGCCCTGGGCCGCCGCTGCCTGAGCCTGACCGCCGATGTGCGCGACGCTGCCGAGATGGAGGCGGCTGTCCGGCAAACCATTGATACCTTCGGGCATATCGACATCCTGATCTGCAACGCCGGCGTCGCCGATATGGCCGCCGCATGGGACATCACCGAGGAGTGGTGGGACATCATGCTCGATGTCAACCTGAAGGGCGCCTGGCTGGCAGTCAAGTATGTCGTGCCCCATATGCTGGAGCGCGGGCGGGGCGGGCGCATCGTGATGACCTCGTCGGTGGCGGGGCTGAAGGGTATGGCGGGGCTGGCCCATTACTGCGCGGCGAAGTGGGGCGTGGTGGGACTGGCCCGCAGCCTGGCGCTCGAAGTGGCCCACGCCGGCATTACGGTCAATACCATTCACCCGACTGGCGTGGATACGCCATTGATTACCGGCATGGCCCGGGCCGCCGGGATGCTGCGCCAGGAACTGGTTGACCAACTGCGCGAGGATAACCTGTTGCCCGTGGCCCTGGTGGACCCGCAGGACATCGCCAACGCCGCCCTGTGGCTGGTCTCCGACGAGGCGCGCTATGTCACCGGCCTGGAGCTTAAGGTTGATGCGGGCCAGATGGTCAAGTGTCCGACGTAGCCGGAGCAAAGGCAGGCAACCGATGGAACTTACCGCGACCTACCGGCTCGCGCCCTACGCGGCCATCCGCGCCGAGCGCTTTGGCGGGTTGATCTACCGCTACGACAACCGCCGGCTGTACTTCCTGCACGCGCCCGAGCTGGTTGGCCTGCTCAACGCCCTGGACGGCACGGTGAACCTGGGCGCGGCGCTCGATGCGCTGAAGGTCCCTGAACCGGCGCGTGGCCGCTACCTTCGCGCCCTGGCGCAGCTCGAGCGCCTCGGGGTGATCGTCAGGATCGCGCCGCAGGGCCCCGAACCGCCTGCTCCGCCCGCCGGCGCGGCAGGGAGCGCGCCGGCCTGATCGCCGCCTGGCGGGAGAGGGCTGCCATGGAAGACGCCGCTCCTCACAAGGCGAACACCCTGACACGCATTGTCATTGCCGATGACTTTGAACTGATGCGGATCGGGTTGTGTACGGTATTGAACGCCGAGCCGGATGTGCGCGTCGTGGGGGTTGCGAACGATGGTCAGGAAGCGGTAGCCCTCTGCGCCCGGCTGCGCCCCGATGTGGCCATCCTCGATGAACGCATGCCGGCGCTCGACGGGATCGAAGCGGCCCAACGGATCAGGCCCCTCGGCGTGCGGGTGATCGTCCTCTCGCCCCAGGGCGACCGGCTGGACCGGGCGCGGATGGCCCGCTATGGGATCGATGGCTGGCTGCTCAAGAACATCACCCGCGCCGCCCTGGTCGAGGCAGTGCGCCAGGTGCGCCAGGGCCAGACACTGATCAGCGAGCCAGATGAAGTTTCGCGGCTTAAACAGATCTATGGTCAGACGCCAGCAGCGCCGGAGACATTGACCCCCCGTGAACTGGACGTGTTGCGCCTGCTGGCGCGGGGGAAAACCAACGCCGAGATCGCCAGCGATCTGGCCCTGAGCCGCGGCACGGTGAAAGCCTACGTCGAGCAGATTATCGCCAAATTGCGTGTCAGCGGCCGCACGCATGCCGCGGTGCGAGCCGTCGAGATGGGGTTGCTGCGAATCTCTGATGAGTAGGGCCTGATTGGCGCATGCTGGAGGGGCGCGACGCAATGTCTCGCAACACTCCCGCCCGGCGGCTCATGGTGGTTGAGCAATGCATCCGCTCAACATCGTCCCCTGGAGAGAGGTGTGGGGAAACCGGGTTTCCCCACACCCCCGCCCGCGGGAGGGTTTGGGAGGGCTGCGCCCTCCCAGGAAGTACGGTATGTCACACCCCCCCGAACGGGTGCGCACACGGCTACGCAGCCATGTCTGAGCAATTATGACGCAGTGCGAAAGAGATTTCACCGCAAAATACCTGCCATATGGCAGTAGGCAAAACTTTTTGACATTAACTATACTCTAACCGCCCTGTTAGAGATTCGCAATTCCACAACCTCGACCTTATATCGCATACTGCAAGGTTGCGCTGCTCTTAGCGGGAGTTGGGGGCCGCAGGCCCCCAATAGGGAACGCGTGTTCCTTCGGAGGGGCGAAGCCCCTCCAGACCTCCCCACAGAGAAGCAAGGTCAGAAGCCTTTCCGTTCTCCCGCATGGCCGGCGGGAGCTGGTGCGGTCCATCTGCGCAGATACGGTCCGGTTCGCAGCCAGATCTGGCGACGTCCCGATGAGGGGGTCTCAGGGCAGGCGCCTTGCCTCGCCCACCGCCACTTGAACAAAGGAGTCAAGACGAATGGAAGCGCACAAGCTCTGGCAGTTCCCGATTAAGGAGTTCCACCCGTTCCCACGGGGGCTGATCGGTCCGGGGGCCTATGAGATGGTTGGCGTCGAGGCGAAGAAGCTCGGCTTCAAGCGCACCCTGCTGATGACCTCGGGCATCCGTGGCACCGACCTGGTGGAGGACGTCGCGGGCAAGCTCCGCTACCAGGGCATTGATGTGGTGATCTACGATAAGGTCGAGTCGAACCCCAAGGACTATAACTGCATGGAGGCCGCCGACCTCTACATGCGCGAGAAGTGCGACAGCTTCGTCTCGGTCGGCGGCGGGAGCGTGACCGACGCAACCAAGGGCGCGCGCCTGGTGGTCGCCCACGATGGGCGCAATATCAATGAGTTCGACGGGTTCAATAAGTCGGACCCGGACCGCCAGAAGAACCCGCCCCACATCGCTATCAACACCACCGCCGGCACCGGATCGGAGACGAGCTGGGCCTTCGTGATCACTGACACCACGTCCGAGCGCGCCCCGCGCAAGTGGCTGGGCTTCGATGATAGCTGCATCGTTACCCTGGGGATCAATGATCCCTATGTGTTCAAGACGATGCCCCAGGATCTGACCGCCTTCTGTGGCTTCGATGTGCTGGCCCACGGCTCCGAGCCGTATGTCTCGCGCCTCGACTTCCCCGCCAGCCTCGGCGGCGCGCTGAAGTGTATCGAACTGGTGGCCCAGAACCTGCGCGAAGTGGTGGCCAACCGCAACAACTTCGAGGCCTGGACCAACATGGTCTGGGCGCAGTACATCGGCGCGCAGGCCTTCAACAGCGGCGGTCTAGGCATCATCCACTCGATCTCCCACGCGGTCAGCGCCTACTACGACAGCCACCACGGCCTGAACAACGCTATCGCCCTGCCGCGGGTCTGGGAGTTCAATATGCCCGCCAACTACCGGCGCTACCGCGACATCGCCCGCGCCATGGGCGAGAAGGTGGACGGCTTGAGCGATGTCTCGGCCGCCGAGCGCGCGGTTGAGGCCGCTATTCGCCTGGCGAAGGATGTGGGCATTCCGCCGAACTTCAAGAGCGTCGGCGAGTACAGCAAGTCGCGCATGGGCAAGGGCGTCTACGAGAAGTGGAGCGGCCCGCGCATCATCGGCGACGATAACGATGTGGACCGCGTCTCCAAGCACGTCCTCGGCGATGGCTCGACCCCCGGCAACCCGCGCGAAGTGACCTTCGAGTCGGTCTGGCCGGTGGTGGCCCACGCTATGCGCGAGTCGTACTACTAGGTAGGCGCAATACTTTTCACTTCAGCCGTCCATGCGGCTCTGCCGCACAACGCCGCAATGAACATACGGTTGTTCCTGGGAGGGCGCAGCCCTCCCGACCCCTCCCGCGGGTGGGGGCATGAGGAAACCAGGTTTCCCCATGCCCCTGCGTGAGGACCAGGCCCTCCCACGGGCAGGGGCGTGGGGAAACCTGGTTTCCCCACACTCCTGCCCCAGCAGCCTACGTTCACGTTAGCCGTCCATACCGCCGGGCTATGGGGGAACCGGGTTCTCCCACGTCAGTGTGAACTCGTTGCGCGCAACTCGGCGACCAGTTCCTCGGCGCGGGCGGGCTTGATGTTGCGCTCCTCGACCATGCGCCGCGCGACTTCGTCCACCAGCGGGCCGTGGGCGCCGGCGGCCATGGCGATCTGGCGCGCGTGCAGGCCCATATGGCCCTGCTGGATGCCCTCGCAGGCCAGGGCGCGCATGGCGGC
>DAOTYR010000111.1:0-17516 GCA_034434655.1 Chloroflexaceae bacterium | reverse complement strand
TCGTCTGAAAGAGCATCAGCGCGTCAATGATGATCGAGACGGCCAGGAAGACGAACGGGAAGGTGCCGGCGGCGAGAAGACTGGTGTCGAGCATGGGTTGTGCCTGTGAGTGTTCATCGTGCCGTGGGGCTAACGTGAACATAAGCCCTCGGAGCGGGGAATGGGGAAACCCGGGGTCCCCATTCCCCTGCGGGGCGGGGGCGTGGGGAAACCCGGGGTCCCCATTCCCCGCTTCGAGAGCCTATGTTCACGTGAGGCCCGCGGCGAAGCGCGCCGCCCTCTGCAACGCGGCGCTGAACATCGCATCGCGGCTGAGGAGCCGCAGTTCGGCGGCCATAACCTCGGCCAGTGACGGCGTGACGCAGCGGGTCAGCCGGCGCACCGGGGGATGGCCGGCCACCTCCGCGCTGGTCAGGATGTGCCCCTGCTCGTCGGCGCGCTGCACGTGGAAGTCGGCGCTCACGCCATCGAGGGCCCGCAGGCGCAAGCTGGCCAGCCCCGGCGCGGCGCCCGCGGCGGCGCTGACCGGCGCGATGATGATCGTCACCAGGCGAATGGCCCGCGGCCCGACCCCGACCGCCGGGCGACGCAGGTGCAGGCGCAGCGTCGCGCCCTCGACGCTTACTGCCTCCTCCAGCGGCGTCCAATCGAGACAGGCGGCGAGCCAGCCGGCGATGAGCAGTCCCGGCATGGGATTCAGGCGCTCACCGTCGGGCACGTAGCCGATGTCGACCTGATCGAGCCGGCGCAGATGCGGCAACAGCGGACGGGTGTCGAAGAACTGGGCGGTAAGTTCGCGCCAGGGGGTCAGCGCCGCCCATCCCAGGTCGCTCAAGGCGATCCGGCGCGCCCCGCCCGGCGGGGTTCCCGGGTCGCGATCAAAGGCGGCCATGCGCCGCAGGTCGCCCGCAGGCTCGGCCAGGTCGCGCGAGTCGATGATCAGCCGGTCAATCACCCCGCGCAGGCGGGGGAGCAACGGGTCGTCGAAGGGCGCCGGGCCGGGCAGCCAGAGGACCACCGGCAGGTCGGGCGCCAGCAGGGCCAGGATGAGCGAGGCGATCTGCGCGCTTACCGGGCCGCGGGCGTCAATGCTGATCTGCTCGCCGCAGACCTGGGGCACGCCGGGGGCGCTCAGCAGGCAGTTGGCCTGCACCCAGGCCTCGATGCGCGGCGGCGTCTCCTCGGGGCGGCAGATCGCCAGCAGGGTCCGATTGGGGTGGCTGGTCACCAGTTCACGGGCGACGGCGCCGATCCGTTCGGCCATAGCCAGGTCGGTGGCGCGGGCAATCAGGTTCAGGGTCAGGGCGCGGGTCACCGCCTCGCCGCCGGTGGCCGTCTCAGCGGTCTCTTGCCAGAGCCGTTGCAGTTCGCCCTCGATCGTGGCGCTGTCAACAAAGGGAAGCGTATTCATAGTCTGCGCCAGGCGCGGCCATCGCGGGCGATGAACGCATCGGCGGCGGCGGGCCCCCAGGCGCCGGCCTCGTAGTTGGGGAAGTCCTGCGGCGGGCCGGCGGCCCAACCCTCCAGGATCGGCGTCAGCAGCGCCCAGCTCGCCTCGACCTCGTCGCGCCGGGTAAACAGGGTGCTATCGCCGAGCATGCAATCGAGCAAGAGGCGTTCGTAGGCTTCGGGTGAGGCCACCCCGAACGAGGTCCCGTAGCGAAAATCCATCGTCACCGGGCGGATCTGGGCCTGGCCCGGCACCTTGGAGCTGAACTTGAGGGTGATGCCCTCGTCGGGCTGGATGCGGATGGCCAGGACGTTCGGTTCGATCTCGTTGACCGGCGTGTCGGCAAAGAGCAGGGTGGGCACCCTGCGGAACAGGATGGCAATCTCGCTCACCCGGCGGGGCAGGGCCTTGCCGCTGCGGAGATAGAAGGGGACGCCGGCCCAGCGCCAGTTCTCGATGAAGAACTTGAGCGCCACGTAGGTCTCGGTCTGCGAATCGGGGGCTACGCCGCGCTCGTCGCGGTAGCCGCGCATAGGCCGGCCGCTGACGCTGCCGGGGCCGTACTGGCCGCGCACGGTGAGGCGCTCCACCTCCGCCGGGGCGATGGGCCGGATCGCCCGCAGCACCTTCACCTTCTCGTCGCGCACCGCGTCGGCGTCGTAGGCCACGGGTGGCTCCATCGCCGTCAAGGTGAGCAACTGGGTGAGGTGGTTCTGGATCATGTCGCGCAAGGCCCCGGCGCGGTCGTAATAGCCGCCGCGATCCTCCACCCCGAGACTCTCGGCCACGGTGATCTGCGCGTGATCCACGTAGCGCCGGTTCCAGATCGGCTCGAAGATCCCGTTGGCGAAGCGAAACACCAGCAGGTTCTGGACCGTCTCCTTGCCCAGGTAATGGTCAATGCGGTACACCTGGCGCTCATCGAAGACGGCGAGCACCCGCCGGTTGAGGTCGCGGGCGCTCTCCAGGTCGCGGCCAAAGGGCTTTTCGATGATGATCCGCGTCCAGCCGCCGCCAGGCGAGCGATTGAGACCGTGGGCGCCGAGCTGGGCGACGATCTCGGGGTAGGCTTCGGGCGGCGTGGCCAGGTAGAAGACGCGGTTGCCGCCGGTGTCACGCGCTGCGTCAATCGCGGCCAGGCGCTCGGCGAGACGGGCGTAGCCCGCGGGGTCGTCGAAACTGGCGCGGTGGTAGAAGATCCCCTCGGCGAAACTGGCCCAGAGCGCCGCCTCCACCGGGCGCGCCCGTGAATTGGCATTGACTGCCTCAAGCAACACCTGGCGAAACGCGGCGTCGTCCCACTCGCGGCGGGCGAAGCCCACCACCGAAAAGCCGCCCGGCAGACGGCGCTCGCGGGCCAGGTTATAGAGCGCCGGCACCAGCTTGCGGCTGGTCAGGTCGCCGCTGGCGCCGAAGATGACGACGGTGCACGGCTCGGGGGTGCGCCAGAGCCGCAGTCCTGCCCGCAGCGGATTTTCGAGGGGGGTGGCGACGCTGTCGCTCATCGTGATGATCACTCCGCCGCCGTCTTCACCGCGTGCCCGCCGAACTGCTGGCGCAGAGCCGCCAGCACTTTCGCGCTGAAGCTATCCTCCTGGCGCGAGCGGAAGCGCATCTGCAGCGACAGGGTGATGATCGGCGCCGGCACGTCCAGGTCAATCGCCTCCTGCACCGTCCAGCGGCCCTCGCCGCTATCCTGCACATAGCCGCGAATCCCGGCGAGCGCAGGGTCCTGAGCGAAGGCCCGTTCGGCCAGTTCGAGCAGCCACGAGCGCACCACGCTGCCCTGGTTCCAGAGATGGCTGATGCGCTGCAGGTCGAAATCGTAGCGCGACTGGCGGAGGATCTCGAAGCCTTCGGCGTAGGCCTGCATCATGCCGTACTCGATGCCGTTGTGGATCATCTTCACAAAATGGCCGGCGCCGTGCGGACCGCAGAGCATGTAGCCGTCGGGCGGGGCAAGGGTTCTCAGCAGTGGTTCGACGTAGGCGAAGGTGTCGGGATCGCCGCCGACCATGGTGCAGTACCCCAGATCCAGGCCCCAGATGCCGCCACTGACGCCCGCGTCGAGGAAGCGGATGCCGTGGGCCGCCAGGTGCTCCGCATGGGCGATGCTGGCGCGGTAGTTGTTGTTGGCGCCGTCGATCAGCACATCGCCGGATTGCAGCAGCGGGGTAAGACCGGCAATATGCGCGTCGGTGGCCTCTCCTGCCGGCAGCATCAGCCAGACGACCCGCGGCGCGGGCAGGGCGCCGACCAGTTCCTCGAGGGTGCGGGCCGCCACGGCGCCGTGCGCGTCCGCCAGTTCACGCGCCTTCTCGAAGGTGCGGTTGTGGACCACCACCCGGTGCCCGCCACGCAACAGGCGGATGGCCATGTTGGCCCCCATGCGGCCCAGGCCGATCAAGCCAAGTTCCATACATGCTCCTGAAGGATGCGAAGACACAGTCCACACCTGCGGCGCCCTCCCGGAGAGGCGCGGGGAGGCGCGGCCTTCCCACTGCCTCCTGTTCCGCCTACGGCGGGCGGAACAGGAACGATCGCGAAAGGCACGGCCCCCGAGAACGGGTGCGCAACGGACCAGGCAGCGCAACCATATCTGGCCCGCGCCGGGGCATTATACCATTTTAGATTGGAGGTTCTAACGTGAACATAGGCTGCTGGAGCAGGGATGTGGGGAAACCTGGTTTCCCCACGCCCCCGCCCGCGGGAAGGTGAGGGCGCAGCCCTTGCGCAGGGGGATGGGGAAAGCGGGTTTCCCCGTATCCCCACCTGGGGGGAGGGTTTGGGCGGGCGCAGCCCTCCCAGGAAGAACCTTTTTTCATCCCGTCGGTGTATGGCGCAGCCGCATGGGGACGGCTGGATGGTCACCTCACATTGCCGGCTATGGCGTCCCAATGAGACCTGGCGATAGAATGGGGACACCTGTGGTATGCTACGAAGAAGCCTGGATTTCCATGGAACCTGAGGAAAAAAAGGATCACCTATGGCCCATGCGCGGCGTGGCTGGGACCCATCGCTCTGGGTCAGCCTCAAGCCTTTTGGCATCGGCGAGCAGCGCCCCAACAACTACCTGGAGATCTGGAAGGCGCTGGTCGAAAACCGTGACCAGTTGCCCTACGCCTGGCGCATCCTGAGCCAGGGTGTCTGCGATGGCTGCGCCCTGGGCACCACCGGTCTGAGTGACTGGACCTTAAGCGGCGTGCACCTCTGCAACATCCGCCTGCGCCTGCTGCGCCTCAACACCATGCCACCCTTCGCTCCCTCGCTCCTCGCCGATGCGCGGCCACTCGCCGGCAGGTCCAGCGGCGACCTGCGCGCCCTGGGCCGGCTGCCGTGCCCCCTGGCGCGCCGGCGCGGCGAGGCCGGCTTTCGGCCCCTGAGCTGGGATGCGGCGCTGGATCTGGTAGCAGGGCGCATCCGCGCCACCACTCCCGAGCGCCTGGGGTTTTACCTCACCAGTCGGGGCATGCCCAACGAGAGCTACTACATGGCCCAGAAGGCCGTGCGGGCCATGGGCACGAACTCGATTGATAATGCCGCCCGCCTCTGCCACGCCCCCAGCACCGTGGCGCTCAAGGGCAGCCTGGGCGTCGGCGCGACCACCTGTTCTTACAGCGACTGGCTGGAAACCGACCTGATCGTCTTCATCGGCTCGAACGTGGCCAACAATCAGCCCGTCGCCACCAAGTATCTCTACCACGCCCGGCGCAACGGCGCGCGCATCGTCTGTGTGAATAGCTACCGCGAGCCGGGGATGGAGCGCTACTGGATCCCCTCGATCGCCGATAGCGCTCTCTTCGGCACCAGACTGGCCGAGACGTTTTTCCTCATCAACACCGGCGGCGACGTGGCCTTTCTCAACGGTGCGCTCAAACACATCCTCGCCGAAGGATGGCACGACGCCGAGTTCGTGGGCCGCTACACCAGTGGGTTCACCGCGCTCCGCGCTTGCCTCGATGCGCAGAGCTGGGAGGAGCTCGAGGCGGAGTCAGGCGCGAGCCGGGCCGAGATGCGCCAGTTGGCCGAACTGGTGCGCGACGCCCGGCGGGCCGTGTTTGTCTGGAGCATGGGGGTGACCCAGCACGCTCATGGCGAGGACGGGGTGCGGGCCATCCTCAACCTGGCTCTGAGCAAGGGCTTCGTCGGGCGTCCCGGCTGCGGCGTGATGCCCATCCGCGGCCATTCGGGGGTGCAGGGCGGCGCCGAGATGGGGGCCTACGCCACGGTGTTCCCCGGCGGCGAGCCGATCACGGAGGCCGCCGCCGAACGTCTGGAGCGGCTGTGGGGCTTCCGCCCGCCTGTCCAGGCAGGGATGACCACCCCCGAAATGATCGAGGCGGCCTTCCGCGGCGAACTCGATGTCCTCTTTGCCGCCGGCGGCAACTTTGTGGAGGTGATGCCCGACCCGGAGCATGCCCGCGCGGCGCTGGAGCGTGTTCCGCTGCGGGTGCATATGGACATCGTGCTCTCCAGCCAGATGCTGATCGAGCCGGCCGATACGGTGCTGCTGCTCCCCGCCGCCACGCGCTACGAAATCCCCGGCGGCGTCACCGAAACCAGCACCGAACGGCGGGTCATCTTCAGCCCCGAGATCCCCGGCCCGCGCGTGCCGCAGGCCCGCTGCGAGGCCGAGGTCTTTGCCGACCTGGCCGCCCGCGTGCGCCCCGATCTGGCCGACCGGCTGCGCTACCGGGGCATGGCCGCCATCCGCGAGGAGATCGCCCGAGTGATCCCCTTCTACGACGGCATCCAGCGCCTGCACAAGCAGGGCGACCAGTTCCAGTACGGCGGGCCGCACCTCTGCGCGGGGTGGCGCTTCCCTACCCCCGACGGCAAGGCGCGTTTCTTCCCCGTGACGCCACCGCGCGTCGCTGTGCCCGAGGGTCTCTTCCGCCTCAGCACGCGCCGTGGGAAGCAGTTCAATACCATGGTGCACGAGCAGCGCGACGCGCTCAACGGCGCGACCCGCGACGCGGTGCTGATGAACCGCGCCGACGCCGCGCGCCTGGGGCTGCGCGACGGTGACGCGGTTCGCCTGGTGAATGAGCGCGGCGAGTACCGGGGTCGGGTGCTGCTGGCGCCGCTCCGGCCAGGCAACTTGCAGGTCCACTGGCCCGAAGCCAATCACCTGTTGAGCCGCGACACCTGCTCGCCGGAGGCCCGCATCCCCGATTACAACGCTCTGGTGCGGGTCGAGCGCGCATGAGTTGCGCGCCAGGGTGATGCGAGGAAGTCAGGGCCTGCAGCGCCGGCAAGAGGAAGATGATCTGGCGCAATACCTTTCACATAACAGGACGTACGCGGTGAAGGGGTGCGGGGAGGTAAAGCCTCCCCGTTGCCCGCCCGCAGCGGCCAGGCGGCCTGGCGCAACCCCCACGGCCCTCCCGCCGCGGGCGGGCGCCAACCGGTTGGTGGAGGGCCTGCGGCCCTCTACCCCCCGCCGGAAGGCGACCGCGTACCTCCTATTAGGTGAAAGATAGTGCTTTTAGGGGCGGGTGCGGATCGACCCTACGCTGGCTCCTCCAGCGTCGAGAGAATGCGGTGGGCCCGCAGGGCCAGCCAGAGGGCGAAATGCTCCTCGGCATTGTCCAGATCCATCCCGCTGATCTCTTTGATCCGTTCAAGACGGTAGAGCAGCGTGTTTCGGTGGACGTGAAGCGCCTCAGAGGTGGCGCGCAGATTGCCCAGGTGGTTGAAGTAGGCTTCGAGGGTCTTGAGTAACTCGGCGCCCTGGCGATGGTCGTAGTCAGCCAGGCGCGACAAGGTCTCCCGATAGAACGTCCACAGTTCCGGGGTTTCACGGAGCCGCACCAGCAACCGGTAGACCCCCAGGTCGGAGAAGGCCAGGACGCGCCCGGTGCCAAAGAGTTGACGCCCCAGCAGCAGAGCCTGCTCAGCTTCTTCGACCGAGCGACGCCACTCATTCAGGGCGGACGCGGGCGTACCAAGCGCCAGCGCCAGTTTGGGAAAGGCGCCCGACAGACGCTCGCGCACCTGCTCGACCAGGTCGCGCGGGCGGGTGGCGCCCACGACCGGCAGCATACAGAGGATGCTGCTCTCACGGCGCGAGATCGGCGCGCTCACGTTCCGGCGCGCCAGCTCCGTTTGCAGCGCCGCGCTCAAGCGGGCCAATACGGCAGGGCTGGCGTCTTCGACCGTCACGATGACGGCGACGTGCGGCGCAGCAAGGTTGTAGCCCAACTCCTGGCCGCGTTGCATCGCCGCGGTCACGTCGCCTGGCTGCCCGAAGAGGATGCCGGCCACAAAGTCGCCGCGCAGGCGTTCCTCGGCGGCCTGCACCGCCTGCTCTTTGGCCAGTTCCAGGGCCAGGGCCGCGGCGCCGCGTTGCGCCGCCTCACGGTCCCAGTCATCAAGGGTCGCGCCGGCGATGGCCAGATAGCCTGCTGGCATCTCCCCCGATCCGATTGGCTCAACCCAGATCTGCTGGTTGAGCAAGGTCATCATGCCGCGCCCATTGGGACGCAGGGCTTGCAAGGCCACCCGGGCCGAGCCACGACCGCGCTGTGCCCGCAGTTCCCCGTTGGGGGCGAAGCAGGCCAGGCTCTGGCCGGTACGCTCGGCCAGCACCTCGAGCAGGCCGGGCACCCCCTGCCCGGCCAGCGAGCGCTGGGTGAGCAGATCGTAGAGTTGCGCGCTGCGCCGTTCGAACTGGGCCTCGTAATCGGTGACCAGCCGGGTGATTTCCCGCTCGACATCGCGGAGATCGGCGCTTGCGGGCAACTTCAGCAGGGGCAGCCGCACCTCCTCGGCAGCCGCGATGTCCTCGGGCCGGATGTCGCCGAGCGCCACGACGCCGGCTACTGGCACCGGGGCGCTACCGAGCCGGCGCACCAGCGTCGCCAGGTTGAGCCGCGAGTCGAGCGCGAGGGCCGCCTCGACCGACAACAGCGCCAGTTCGCCGCCCCGCAACTCGGCGAAGGCCGGTAGTGTGGCGCGGAGGGTGGCCACCCAGTTGACCTGACGGCCAAGACCGGCGCCCCCTGCGACCACCTCGGTGCCCGCGGGGAGAGCCAGGCGTAGAACATCGCGAACGGTGATGACGGACGGCATGGGTACTGGCCTTGTGGCAAGTCGCTCTCACGAAATTATAGCACGTGAGATACAGTGAACACGGGGCTGCCTGGCCGTCCGGACAGGGGGTGTTTGCGGTTGATGTCGTGTATGTTCGCCACTGGTTATTTCTGCCGAGCGTGTACCAGCGCTAAAGCTCACGCCGCCAGCAGCGCCGGCTCGGGCTGGTCGAGCAGCGTCAACCCGAAGCGTTCGGCGATGAAATCGCCCAAAGCCTCAGTATCCGGAAAGCTGACCACCGTCTCCTCGTCACCCTCGCGGTAGGCCACCCGCCAGCGCCGCCCCAGACGCTCATCCTGCCACACGCGCAAATCGGCAGTCAGGATCACTACACCCTCACGCATGATTATCGCTCCTTCTCTGGTTCCTCTCAGGCGTCTATGCGACTACGCCGCACACCAACAGGGTGGAGAAAGGTTGTTCCTGGGAGGGCCAGGCCCTTCCAGACCCTCCCGTGGGCGGGGGTGTGGGGAAACCGGGTTTCCCCACACCCCCACGGGATGCAACAGGGTTGTTCCTGGGAGAATTGCGCCCTTCCCCGCTGGGGGAGGGAGTCCGGCTCCTCCCCCCAGCGGGGGGAGGTTGGGAGGGGGGCTGCGGCACCGCATGCGCTTATGTGAAAGGTATTGCTCCTAAACCCTCCCGCGGGGGGCTGCGCCTCCCGGCATACGCCTCCTCCGCGCTGGCAGCGACCGCCTACCTTCTCTTACCATGACGTTGCAACCAGATTGTCGGTTCTCTAGCGTTGATGAGAAGTAGGTGAGAGTGAGGATGGTCAGGGGCACGGTCGCGCGCAGCTCTGTCTGCCGGAACCTGGGGTAGCGCAACCCTCCGGGTTGCGGCAGGAAGACGGGGTTGCCCCGCGCCCCTGGGCGATTGGGAGGGTTCATGGCATCACATAGCAGCAATGATTCGCCCGCGACCATGAACCCGCGGCGCGGAGGTTTCTGGGCAGCCCTGGCGGCGCGCATCGGCGCGTCCGATGCTCAAGGCGCGCTCTATGGCGACCTGAGGCGACGGGTGGGCGCACCGGCAGCGCCAGCTCCGGCGGGTGTCTGGACGGGGTTGCGGGCGCGCGCCGACCGGCGCTACTATCGCCCCCGCCCGGTTGCCGGCGTTACCGAGGAAACGCTGGTCGAGGACGGCGCGACCTTCGTCGCCCTGCGCAGCCCCACGGGTGGCTATGTGCGCCTGACCGACGCCGAGCACGCCCTCTGGACAGCCATGGATGGCGAACACAGCGTGGAGCAACTGGCGCTGCTGGGCTTCACGCGCTCCGGGCGCCTGCTGCCGGTGCTGGATCTGGTTGAGAGTTTGCGTCGCGGCGGCTTCCTCGATGACGCCCCGGCGGACCTCTATCGCGGGCTGCGGCAGCGTCTCGAAGGGCGGAGCCTCCAGGGGTGGGGCCGCCGCGTCGCCGGCGCGCTCCGGGCCTATCCCATTTCCATCCCGGGGGTTGACGCGCTGGCAGGCGCGCTCTACCGCGGTGGGGGCTGGCTGTTCTTCACCCGCCCCTTCGTCATCGTGCTGGCGCTCTTCGTCGCGGCCGGGTTCGGCGCCTTCGCCCTGGTGGCCAGGAGCGGGCGCTACGCGGTGATGGACGCCGCCAGCGCCGGTCTGGGCTTGCTGGCCCTCTGGGGGGCGCTGCTGGTATCGTTTGTGCTGCACGAACTGGCCCATGCCCTGGCGGTGAAGCACTTCGGGCGGCGCGTGACGCGCGGCGGCGTGATGATCTACTACGGCATGCCCGCCGCCTTTGTGGACACCAGCGACATGTGGCTGGCCGGGCGCCGCGCGCGCATGATCGTCTCGCTGGCGGGGCCGCTGTGCGACCTGCTGGTAGGCTCCGTGGCGGCCCTGGCGGCGGCCCTGCTGCCCGTGGGCATCCCGGGTGCGGCGATGTACACCCTGGCGGTGGCGGCCTACCTGGCGGCGTTGTGCAACCTCAACCCGCTGCTGGAACTGGACGGCTACCACATCCTCAGCGACCGGCTGGGGAGGCCGAACCTGCGCCGCGAGGCCATGGGGTTCATCAGCGGCCCGTTGTGGGGGAAACTCCGCGCCGGCGCGCCCCTGGCCCCCGCGGAGCGGCTCTACGCCCTCTACGGCCTGTTCGCGGCGGCCTACACTGTCCTGGCAGTGATCCTGGCCCTGGCCTTCTGGCAGGCGCACCTGGCGCGGATCCTCGGCGCGCTCTGGGCCAGCGGGCCGCTCAACCGCGTGGCGGCGATCCTCATCATGGCCGCCGTGGTGGCGCCTCTGGGCCTGGGCCTGCTGCTGGCGGGCTGGTGGCTCGTGCACATCGCTGCCGCCCGCCTGGCCCGACGCGGCTATGGGCGCAGCCCGGCCTTCGTCGCCCTCACGCTCACCCTCTTCGTTCTGGCCCTCGCCGCGCTGCCCCTGCGCTTCGGGCGCAGCGTCGAGACGGCCCTGATCGCTGCGCTACTCTGGTGCGCGGCCCTGGCGGCGCAGATCACCCTCCACGCCGACTACCGCCGCGCCACCCTCGTCCGCGCCCTCGACGCCTTTCTGCTGGTTACGGCCCTCGAAATCCTGGCCTTGAGCGGCGCGTTCCTCTTTCCAGAACGGCCCCTGCTCTGGTCGCTCCTGCAGAACGCCGGCTTCACCCTGCTCTTCTTCGCCGGCTTCACCGCCCTGCTCGATGTGGACCTGCGCCTGGCCTCGCCCCTGGAACTGGCCGGCAGCGCCCTGCTGCTGGTCGTGGCCTTCCTCGGCGGCGGCCTCACCATCGGGCTGGCGCAGGCCGCCCGACCCGCCGATCCCTTCGCGCTGCAGGTGATCATCGCCGCGCCGGTCTACGGCGGCGCGGCGGCCCTGGGGCTGCTGCTGCCGCTTATTGCGGACATGCGCGCCTCCTGGCTGCTGTGGAGCTGGCTGCTCCTCTGGTTGGGCATTGCCGCTCAGACGGCGACCTATGCGCTGGAACTCGACCCGCGCCTGCGCGCCGCCCCGGTCGGGCAAAGCGCCGCCATCCTGGCCGCGGGACTGTGGACGGCGGCCTGGTGCTCGCACGTGGTCGCCCTGCGGCAGATCGGCCCCCAGGAGCGGGCGTGGCCCCTGGCGCCCGAAAGCAGTGAAGCCGAACGACTGCAACGCGCCTTCCGCTACACCTACGCCGGCCTCTATCTGATGTTCCGCGCCTACCACGGCGCGCGGCGCGCCCGCGCCCTCGATGACCGCCTGGACATCGTGGCGGCCACCGCCAACTGGGACGTCACCCTTGACCGTGACGAGGCCCGCATCGGGGCGGGCCTCGCCGCCGCGCCCCTCGACACGCAGGGCGCGCGCTACGCCGAGGTCCTGCGCTACACCGTGGCGGCAATCGAGCAACTGGCCGGCCTCACCTTTGCCCGTCGCGCCGTCCAGGCGGCCTACGACGCCCTGCCCTGGCCCGAGCGCGAGGTGGCCGACCGGCGCTGCTTTCCCCACACGCCCTGGGCGCGGCAGCTTTCGCGCGCCTTCGGCGATGCCCGCGCGGCGCGCCTGCATCTGCTGCGCGAGGTGGAACGCTTCGCCGCCTGCGACGATGCCGAGCTTCAGGCCCTCGCCGACGCGCTGCAGCGGCGCCATGTCCGCGCCGGAACGCGCCTCATGGTGAGCGGGCAGCCGGTGGAGGGGCAGTGGATCGTCGAGGCAGGCGAAGTAGTGGTGCGCGAACAGGGCCGCGTGGTGGCCGAACTGCACCGCGGCGCGACCTTTGGCGCCGCCGATGACGAGGAACGCGCCACGCCCCGCGAGTATCGCGCCAGCGTTGACAGTGTGCTGCTCTTCCTGAGCAACGCCGACCTGGAGCGAACCGTTCCGCGCGTCAGCGCCGGCCAGAATCTCACCGCCGTGGTGCGCGCCCTCGAGCGCACGCCGTTCTTCCAGGCTCTGCCGCGGGCCACCCTGCACCGACTCGCCGCGCAGGCCGAGACGCTGCATCTCCCCGCGCGCGCGCTGATTGTTCGGCAGGGGCAGGCGCAGCAGCGCCTCTTCGTCATCGTCGCGGGGCATGTCGCCGTGGTTCGCCGCGACGGAGACGCCGCGCCGCGCGCGGTGGCGCGGCTGGGACCAGCCGAACTCTTCGGTGACGTAGAACTCCTGCGCGGCGGCCCGGCCCCGGCCAGCGTGGTCGCCACCAGCCCGGTGGAACTGGTCGCGCTGCCCCATACGGCGATCGCCGCGCTGCTAACGTGAGCATGGGGGAACCAGGTTCCCCCATCCCCCCGCCCGCGGGAGGGTTTGGGAGGGCTACGCCCTCAAGCAGGGGGATGGGGAAACCGGGTTTCCCCGCGCCCCCCGCCCGCGGGAGGGTTTGGGAGGGCGCAGCCCTCCCGAGAAAGTATGTTCATCCCGTCGGGGTGCGGCGCGAGCCGCATGGACGGCTGAGGTGAACACCGTTCGCAGCGTTCAGCCCCCCTCCCAGCCTCCCCCCGCTGGGGGGAGGAGCCGGGTTCCCGCCCCCAGCGGGGGAGGGCCTGGGAGAGGGCTGTCACCTTCGTTGCAACGGATTGCCGCTCAAGCGGGGGGATGGGGAAACCGGGTTTCCCCATCCCCCCACCCGGTGGGAGGGTCTGGGAGGGCTTTGCCCTCCCAGGAGAACCCTGTTATCCCCTTGCGGATGCGGGCCGGAGGCCCGCGCACCCGGGCCCCGACCTACGGGAGGATCTGGGAGGGCTGCGCCCTCCCAGGAACAACCTTTTTTCATCCCGTCGGTGTGCGGCGGAGCCGCATGGACGGCGAACGTGAACATACGCCCTCGGCGAGGGGTGTGGGGAAACCGGGTTTCCCCACGCCCCCGCCCCGCAGGGGGATGGGGAAACCGGGTTTCCCCATGCCCCCACCCGCGGGAGGGTCTGGGAGGGCTGCGCCCTCCCAGAAACAAACTTATTTTCATTGCGGCGTTGTGCGGCGGAGCCGCATGGACGGCTGAGGTGAATATACCCCCCTGCGGGAGGGGTTGGGAGGGCGCGGCCCGCGCGCAGGGGTATGGGGAACCTCGGTTTCCCCATACCCCTACCCAGTATGCAGTTGCGTCCCTTGTACCCTTCGGCTATAATTGGCAAAGGCCAGTGTCCTCTGGCGGGACGCTGGCCTTTTCTGATGTAGCTTATGCAAACCAGTGCCGTTCGTAACGGGATCGCCGCGGGCCAGGCCCGCCGCGCCGCTCCCCACGCTTCCCCGTGCGGGGCCGCGCGGCGCAACCAGGCCTTATCGCGCTTTCATCATGGTGCGCATGCAGCGCGTGCACACACGCACCTGGACCGTCTTGCCGTCAGCGGCTACAATCGTTGTCTTCTGCACATTGGGGCGCCACATGCGGTTGGTTCGCCGCTTGGAGAAGCTGACATTGTGCCCAAAGGACGGCTTTTTTCCACACCTTTCACACGTAGCCATGGCTCCTGATCTCCAGAGAGATACGCATATTTCTGTCTCCGCGAGACTATACCATACCGCGGCCCCTTTGGCAAACCGGCAGGCTTGAGAATGGCGAAGATCAAAGTTGTCACCGACGGTTCCGCCGATATCCCGCCCGATCTGGCGCGGGAGCTTGACATCGAAGTTGTGCCGCTCGTCGCTCACGTCAATGACCGGGCCTACCGCATCGGCATTGATGTCAGCGATGATCTGCTCTACGAGTCGCTGGGCGGCTGGCAGCGTTTCAGGGTGTCTTCACCTTCGGCAACGCAGTTTGAGCAGATCTACCGGCAGTGGATCAGCGAGGTGGATCATATTTTTTCTATTCACCTCGGCGCGCGACTGGGCAGTTGTATGGCCAATGCCGTGGCGGCGCGCAGCCGCCTGCCGGCCAGCACGACACGCCTGGAGGTCATCGACAGCAAGTCGGCCTCCATAGGCACAGGCTCGGTGGCGATTGCCGCGGCCCGCGCCGCGCAGGAGGGGGCCTCGCCCGAGGAGATCAGCCGGCTCATCCACGCAACCATCCGCCACACCCACGCGGTATTCTTCGTGGATACCATGGAGTACCTCGAGCAGAGCGGCCGGCTGACGATTGCCGGCTCGGTGCTCGGTTCGATGCAACGGATCAAGCCGCTCATGATCCTCGATGAAGGCGAGATTGTGCCCTATGAGCGCACCCGCACCCGCGCCAAGGCCCTCGAGGGTCTCTTCACCTTCGTCGAGGATTTCCCCCGCGTCCAGGAGGTGACGGTGCTCTACGCCACGACGCCCGAGGACGTTGACAAGCTGCTGGAGAAGATCGCCCCGGTGTTCCCGCGCGACCAGGTGCGGTGCGTCCGCTTCGGCCCCGCCGTGGCCGCGCATCTGGGGCCGGGGGCTATGGGGGTGGTGGTCTTCGAGGGGTTGGAAGCGTAGGGCCGGGGGGTTGGCCGCGCCAATCCTGCGGCCCTGCCCGCGTGATCATCTATGCGCAATCGCGAGCACATCATTCGCCTCGGGAAGACCCTGGCGGCCGAACTGCGCCGTGGCTGCGATGATGGGGCGGCAGAGGGCGGCATGGAGCAGTTTCTCGCTGCCTGGCGCGCCGCCGCCAATGGCGATCTGGCCGAGCCGGCCGTGCGCTCCACCCTCGAATTGCTCGCCGACTATGCCCGCCAGCCGGTCCTCGAACGGCGCCTGCGGGTTACCCAGGCCCTCGAGTTGCTGCGGGCGCTGTTCCGCCAGCCGCCAGCCGGCGCGCCCCCGGCGCCCCCCGCCCCGCGGCGCCGCGCCGCGCGCCCGGCGCAACCCGCGCCGGCGCCCGCCACCCGCGCGCTGACCCTCACCGACCCGCTGGATGTCCTCCCCGGCGTAAGCCAGCGCGATGTGCACGCCTTCCGGCGCCTGGGCCTTCGCACGGTCGAAGATATCCTCTACCACGTTCCCCATCGCTACGACGACTACAGCGCCCGCAAACCCATCGCCGAGTTGAGCATCGGCGCCGCCGAAACCATCGTCGGCGAGGTGACCGATGTGCGCCTGACCGGCGGCGCCCGCAGCCGGGTCGAGGTGCTGGTGAGCGACGCCAGCGGCTCGGTGCGGGCCGTCTTTTTCAACCAGCCCTGGCTCGCCAGGCAACTGACCGTCGGGCGCATGATCGTGCTCAGCGGCAAGGTCAGCACCTACAATGGCATGCGCCAGTTCGCCAGCCCGAAGTGGGAACCCTACACCCCCGATGGCGATACCATTCACACCGGGCGCCTCGTGCCCGTCCACCGGCTGACCAGGGGGTTGATTGACCGTAACGCGCGCCGGGTCATCAAACAGGTGGTTGACGCCGTCACCCCGACCATGCCCGATCACCTGCCGGAGGCGGTGCGCCAGCGCGCCGATCTGCTGCCGCTCGGCACCGCCCTGGCCCAGATCCATTACCCTGACAGCCAGGAGCGCCTCGACCAGGCCCGCCAGCGGCTCGCCTTCGACGAGTTGCTCTTCATTCAACTCGGCGTGCTGCAGCGCCGGCTGAGCTGGCAGAGCGAACTGGGCTACGCCATGCGCTTCCTGCCCCAGGTCCAGCAGGACCTCCTGGCGGCCCTGCCCTTCAGCCTCACCGGGGCCCAGCAGCGGGCGCTGGAGGAGATCTGCGCCGATATGGCCCGGCCCGTGCCCATGGCGCGCCTGTTGCAGGGCGATGTCGGCTCGGGCAAGACGGTCGTCGCCGCCGCCGCCCTGGCCCAGGCCATCGGCAATGGCTTCCAGGGGGCCATGATGGCCCCGACCGAGATCCTCGCCGAGCAGCACTACAAGGGCCTCAAAAAGCTCCTGGGCCGCGTTCCCGTGCCGCGCGAGGCCAGAGCCGCCGCCGAAGGCGCGGATTGGAAGGAACGCCTCGACCCCGCCGAGGCGGCCCGCCTGGCCGAGATCAAGGCCCTCCTCGGCATGACCGACGCCGACGATATGGGCGGAAAGGGCATTCGGGTGGCCCTCCTCACCGGCGGCCTGGGGGCGCGCGAGCGCCGCCGCGTGCTCGAAGGCGTCGCCGAGGGCGAGATTGACCTGGTCGTCGGCACCCACGCCCTGCTCACCGAGCACGTGCGCTTCCGTTCCCTGGGCCTGGTCGTGGTGGACGAACAGCATCGCTTTGGCGTGGAACAGCGCCAGCGCCTGCGCGACAAGGGCTTCAACCCCCACATGCTGGTGATGACCGCCACGCCCATTCCGCGCACCCTCACCCTGACGATCTACGGCGACCTCGATGCCTCGGTGCTCGATGAATTGCCGCCGGGGCGCCAGGCCATTCGCACCAGATGGATCAAGAAGACCGAACGCGAGAAAGCCTACCGCCATATCCGCCGCGAGATCGCCCGGGGGCGCCAGGCTTTCGTGATCTGCCCCCTGGTCGAAGAGAGCGACGAGGTGGATCTGCCCTCCGCCGAGGAGATGTACGCCACCCTCCAGAACGAGATCTTCGCCGACCTGCGCGTGGCCCTGCTGCACGGGCGCATGCTGCCGCGCGAAAAAGATGACGTGATGCGCGCCTTTCGCGACCACCAGTTCGATATTCTGGTCAGCACCGCCGTCATCGAAGTGGGCATCGACATCCCCAACGCCTCGACGATCGTCATCGAGGGCGCCGAGCGCTTCGGACTGGCCCAACTGCACCAGTTTCGCGGGCGGGTCGGGCGCGGCGAGCACCAGAGCTACTGCATCCTCATCTCTGACAAGCACGATAACGACGTGACCCGGCAGCGCCTGGAGGCCATGGAGCAGACGACCGACGGCTTCAAGCTGGCCGAGATCGACCTGAGCCTGCGCGGGCCGGGCGAGTTCTTCGGCACGCGGCAGAGCGGCACGCCCGACCTGAAGGTGGCCCGCCTCGCCGACACCCGCCTGCTGCACGCCGCGCGGGTCGAAGCCGAGCGCATCCTGGCGAGCGACCCGCAACTGGCGCGGGAGGAGCATGCCCTGCTCCGGCAGAAGGTTGAACGCTTCTGGGTGCAGGCCGCCCCCGCCGGCTGATGGGGACGGTCAGAGGGCGCAACCGGCTCGCGCTGCGCTTGATTGTCCT
>DAOTYR010000110.1:0-8585 GCA_034434655.1 Chloroflexaceae bacterium | reverse complement strand
GGTTTCCCCATACCTCAGCGGACGCGGGCCGGAGGCCCGCGCACCCAGGCCCCGGCCCCTGGGAGGGTTTGGGAGGGCGTAGCCCTCCCAAGAATAACCTTATGTTCATTACGGCGTTGTGCGGCGGAGCCGCATGGACGGCTGGAGTGACCACTGCCCTCCCAAACCCTTTCATCAGGCCGGGGCGCAGGGAAACCCGGTTTCCCCGCGTGCAACCCGGAGGGTTGCGTTACGGTTGGTCCCCCGGCGGGCCATGGCGTGGGGAAACCGGGTTTCTCCTATTGACACCAACATCGAGGAGTACCAGCACGTGACCGACAACAAGATCATCTACTCCATGATCCGCGTGGGCAAGGTCGTCCCGCCCAATCGCGAGGTGTTGAAGGACATCAGCCTCTCCTACTTCTACGGGGCCAAGATCGGGGTGATCGGCGCCAATGGCTCGGGCAAGAGCACCCTGCTGCGCATCATGGCCGGGGTGGATACCGATTTCAACGGCCAGACGGTGCTGGCGCCCGGCTACACCATCGGCTTTCTGGAGCAGGAACCGCACCTCGACCCCGAGAAGACCGTGCGCCAGGTGGTCGAAGAGGGCGTGGCCGAGATCGCCGCGCTGCTCAGACGCTACGACGCGATCTCCGAACGCTTTGCCGATCCTGACGCCGACTACGATGCCCTCGTCACCGAGCAGGGCGAGTTGCAGGAGAAGATTGACCACCTCGACGCCTGGGACCTCGACAGCAAGCTCGACCTCGCCATGGACGCCCTGCGCTGTCCCCCCGGCGACACCCCGGTGCGCGTGCTCTCCGGCGGCGAACGGCGGCGCGTGGCCCTCTGCCGGCTGCTGCTCCAGGCCCCCGACATCCTCCTGCTCGATGAGCCAACCAACCACCTCGACGCCGAGTCGGTGGCCTGGCTCGAACGCCACCTCCAGGAGTACAAGGGCACGGTCATCGCCGTGACCCACGACCGCCACTTTCTCAACAACGTGGCCGGCTGGATTCTCGAGCTTGAACGCGGGCACGGCATCCCCTGGCGCGGCAACTACGCGAGCTGGCTCGAACAGAAGCGCCAGAAGCTCGCCGCCGATGAGAAGGCCGAAAGCCAGCGCCAGAAGGCCCTTCAGCGCGAGCTTGACTGGATCAACATGGCCCCGAAGGGCCGCCACGCCCGATCGAAGGCCCGCATCAGCGCCTACGAGAAACTCCTCGCCGAGAACCAGGAGCAGAAGGATCGCGAACTGGAGATCTTCATTCCCCCAGGTCCGCGCCTGGGCGACGTGGTCATTAAAGCCGAGGGCGTAACCAAAGCCTACGGCGACAGGTTGCTCTACGAGGATCTCAGTTTCGATCTGCCCCCGGGCGGCATCGTCGGCGTGATCGGCCCGAACGGGGCCGGCAAGACGACCCTCTTCCGCATGATCGTCGGCCAGGAGCGGCCCGACAGCGGAACCCTGACCATCGGCTCGACGGTGCGCCTGGGCTATGTGGACCAGAGCCGCGACGCCCTCGACCCGAACAAAACTGTCTGGGAGGAGATCTCCGAAGGGAACGACATCATCGTGCTTGGCAACCGCCAGATCAACTCGCGGGCCTACTGCGCCCGCTTCAACTTCACCGGCGCGGACCAGCAAAAACGGGTCGGGGCCCTCTCCGGCGGCGAGCGCAACCGTGTGCATCTGGCGAAGGTGCTCAAATCGGGCGCCAACGTGCTGCTGCTCGACGAGCCCACCAACGACCTCGACGTCCACACCCTGCGCGCCCTCGAAGAAGGTCTGGAAAACTTCGCCGGCTGCGCGGTGATCATCTCCCACGACCGCTGGTTCCTCGACCGGGTGGCCACCCACATTCTGGCCTTCGAGAACGACAGCCAGGTCTTCTGGTTCCCCGGAACGTATTCGGAGTACGAGGCCGACTACCACCGGCGCAAAGGTTCCGCCGCCGACCAGCCCCACCGCACGGTCTATAAGCGACTGGTGCGCTAGCTAGTGTACGGGCATTCCAGGCACCCTACCGGATGAAAAAGGTTGTTCCTGAGAGGGCGCAGCCCTCCCAAACCCTCCCGCGGGTGGGGGCATGGGGGAACCCGGTTCCCCCATGCCCCTGTGGGGTGGGGGCGTGGGGAAACCCGGTTTCCCCATCCCCCTGCGTGAGGGCGCAGCCCTCCCAAACCCTCCCGCGGGCGGGGGTATGGGGGAACCCGGTTCCCCCATCCCCCTGCGTGAGGGCGAGGCCCTCCCGCGGGCGGGGGCGTGGGGAAACCCGGTTTCCCCATCCCCCTGCGTGAGGGCGCAGCCCTCCCGAACCCTCCCGCGGGCGGGGGTATGGGGGAACCGGGTCCCCCCATGTTCACGTTAGGCGTTCTGGAAATCCATCCATCATATGGCATGCTTATTTCCCTCCCGCGCCGCGGTTAAGCAACCCCAGGGCCAGCACGATACCGGGGTCATCGGCGGTGCTGAAGCGCGTCCAGTCGTCAAGAGTCATGATATCGGGCTGAACCCCGGCGCCTTCCAACGCTGCGCCGTTGGCAAGTTCGAAACCCTCCTGGGCCACCCAGAGGCGCGCGCCGCCGCTCAGATCATAGGCGTAGATGGTTTCGGTATTGCCCGCGGTCGGCGCGCCTACGACCACCGCGCCGGCGTGCTGCTGCAGCACGGCCGCGATCACCTCGGCGTAGGAGGCGGTGCCCTCGTCCACCAGCACCACCAGGGGCAGACCCCGCAGGTCGGGCGGTACCGGCCCAATTTCCAGCGGCGTGTCGCCGGCGCGGCTGGTGAAGCGCCCCACTTCGCCCCGCGCAAAGTGGCCGAGCATGCCGGTCATCACGCTGCGCCAGCCACCAGGATTGCTGCGGAGATCGATGATCAGCCCGCGCAATGGCGCCGGCCCGGTAAGACGGGCCAGCGCTTCGCGGATCTGGACGTCCATGTCGTTAACCCAGAGGGTTGTGACCCCCAGGTAGCCAATGTTGCCAGGCAGGCGCAAGGTCGTGGGCCCGATCCGTCCTTCGACCCGGCGTCGGGTGATCACCAGGTCGCGGCTGGCTTCACCGGGGCGCACAACGGTCAGGCGGACCTGGCTGCCCTCGGGCCCTTGAATATCGCCCTGGGAATACAAGGCGCCGTCGATGGCCACGATCCGGTCGCGGGGTTGCAGGCCGGCCCGTTCGGCGGGGCTGTCGGGGAAGACGTGCTGGATGAGAAGCGCATCTCTGAGCGGCAGAACGATGACTCCGATGCCGACCTGCTCCTCGCGCCCGCTGGTCAACGCATCCTGACGCTGGGCGTCGCTCGGCGGCAGAAAGCGCGAATGCTCATCGCCCAGGCGCCCCACCATCTCGACCATCAGGGCGAAGAATGCCGCATCATCGGCGGCGCTCTCGACGAGCGGCGCGAATTCCTCGCGCGTCGCCGCCCAGTCCAGGCCGCGAAAGTCGGGATAGAGGTACTTCTCGTCGATCGTGCTCCAGACCTCGTGGAAAATCTGCCGCCGGAGCGCCACAGGCAGCGGAGTGGCCTCGGCCGCCTGCGTGGGCGTGGGGGGAACCGCCGTGGGTGATGGTGCGCCGGTGGCGCTGACCGCGACCGCCGTCGGCGCTGGCGCAGGGGTTGACGCCAGGACAACGGGGATCGGCGTCACCACCACGGGCGTCGCCGGCGCCAATGCGCCGTCCCTGGCGCAGCCGGCGGCGAGCAATGCCAGTCCCAGGAATAAGCCAGACCTGAGAGCCTCCCAACCGACGTGGCGCCGGGGAGGGTCGCGGGGCGGGCCAGCCCTCCCTGAACAACCTTCTCGAACTCTTTGCACGGCCACAAGCGCAGCTTGCAAGCATGAAGCCAGAATACGGATCATCATCAACTCGACAGCGTTAGGCATGGTTCAAACAAACTTGACCGTTTGCCTCGACACGGGACCACGGGGGAGGTGTGGAAGGGCCTGGCCCCTCCACACCTCCCCGCCAGACTGTCAAGCGCAAACCGCAGGTTTTGAACCATGCCTTAGATATAGTTTCAGCCGTCCATGCGACTCCGCCGCACACCAGGGAGATGAACATACCGTTCTTCCTGGGAGGGCTGCGCCCTTCCGAACCCTCCCACCGGGTGGGGGTAGGGGGAAAACCGGTTTCCCCCTACCCCTGGCTCGAGGGTGGCGCCCTCCCGAACCCTCCCGCAAGCGGGGGCGTGGGGAAACCGGGTTTCCCCACACCCCTTGCCAAGAGCTAATGTTCACGCTCCCGGCCCTGCCCGTCAGGCAGGGACGCGGTCATTGTTCCGTCGCGAACGCCGCGGCAAGCACCTGCCCGGCCAGTTCGGCGCCGACGCTGCTGCCCTCGCCGCCACTCTCCACCATCACCGCCACGGCGTAGCGCGGGCCGTCGAGGGGCGCGACCGCCAGGAACCAGGCGTGGGGTGTCGCTCCCGGCACGTGCTCGGCCGTGCCCGACTTGCCACCCACGGGAATGCCCGGCACGAAACCGCTCACGCTGCTGCCGAAGCCATACTGCGCCACCGCGCCCATGGCCGCGAGCATCGTCCGGGCCGTCTGCGGCGACATCGTCCGGCGGAGTTCCCGCGGCCGGAACTCGCGGACCGTTCCCCCATCGGGCCGACTGATGCGCTGGACCAGGTAGGGCTGCATCATCACCCCATCATTGGCGACCGCGGCGGCCACCAGGGCCATCTGCAGCGGGGTGACCAGCAGTTGCCCCTGTCCATAGCCGGTGTCGGCCAGAGCGCGAGGGTAATTCAAAAAGCCCGGATCCACGTAGAGCAGGCTCTGCGAGGCGGGCAGTTCGGTGAAGGCGGCATAATTGGCAGACGCGCGCCTGGGCGGAAGAATATCGAAGCGCCGCGCCACCTCGCTCATCAGGTCCGGTCCCAGGCGCACGGCGTACTGGGCGAAGGCCGTGTTGCAGGAGAAGGCGTAGACCCGTTCGAGGTCGGACGGTGTTCCGGTCAGTGAGGCCAGACCGGCGACGGCGTTGGTCACGGGTGGCGCGCCTTCCTGGGGCGTGTAGGTCTCCGGGCAGGTGATCTCGGCGGGCCGTCCGGCCTGGGGATGTTCGAGCACGCCGATCGCCGTGACCGTTTTGAAGGTGGACCCTGGCGGATAGACGCCCTGAGCGGCCCGGTTCAGCAACGGCTGGCCCGCGCCATCGGCGGTCAACTGTGCCCAGTAGGCGCTGATGCGCTGGTTTTCTTCCTGCCAATCGGCAGCGGCCGGGTCAAAGCTCAGCCCGCGCGGGTCAAAGCCTGGACTGCTCACCATAGCCAGAATGGCCCCGGTGCGGGGATCCAGCACCACGACCGACCCCGTGCGCCCGCCAAGCGCCGCCGCGGCCCGCGCCTGCAGATCGGCATTGATGGTCAGGGTCAGGTCATTGCCCTGAGGCGCGCCGCCGAGGAAGCGTTCGCGTAGCCGTGCCCACTCGTTGCCCCGCTCCCCGGTCAAATACTCGGCATAAGTGGCCTCCAGACCGCTTTGACCATAGCGGGTGCTGAAAAAGCCCACCACATTGCTGAAGGCCCGCGGGTCGTAACGTTCCGCCAGCGGATAGGTCCGGCGGGCGAAGCCGGCTGCGGGTTCGCTGGACACCAGCGCCTCGCCGCGCCGGTCGAACATGCTTCCGCGCAACACGCGCTGCGAGGCCAGCACGGGGCGCACGTCGCTGGTCGTGCGGCCATCGGGAGCGGTGGCGACGAACGACGCAATCGCCTCGGCCTGCACCACCTGCTGACGGAGCAATTGCAGGCTCAGGAGAGCGAACCCCACGAGCAGCACCAGTCCCAGGTGATACACGCTGCTCGTCAGGCCGGGCCGTCGTGGCGGGGCGGTCATGCGCGCCGCGAGCCAGAGCAACGGGCCGGCGGCCCAGAGACAGATCAACCAGCGCGTCTCAGCCTCAACCGGCTGGATGAGCCCGTACCCGATCAGCCCCGTGGCCCCGATCACACTTAACGTTCGCAGCGCGGTTCGCGCCGTCATGGGTGCTCACTCCGCGAAACACCCGGCGCTGGAGCGCATTGCCGGGAACACAACCGGGTTCATTCTACGCGAACGCATATCCCGCGAGCAGGGGGGTGGGGAAACCGGGTGTTCTCAGCCCCTCGCCTGGTGGGAGGGGCTGGGCGGGCGCAGCCCACGATCAGGAGTATGGGGAAACCCGGTTTCCCCATACCCTCACCCGGTGGGAGGGGCTGGGCGGGCGCAGCCTGCCCAGGACAACCTCTGTTATGCCCCTGCGCATGCGGGCCGGAGTCGAGTATCGGGGGGGCGCCTCCGCCCCATCGGGTTATGCCCCTGCGCATGCGGGCCGGAGGCCCGCGCACCCAGGCCACGGCTCCTGGTGCAACCCTCCCAGACTGGCGCCGGAATCCCGGGAGTATCCGGACAGGCCCTTCATCACCGCGCTGGTGAGCGGCTCAGGCATCGAGGGGCAGCGTGGCGCGCACGGTTACTCCGCCATGTTCGCCCTCAAAGACATCGAGGTGCCCGTCGAATTCGGCCAGGCGATAACGCACCGCACGCAAGCCGTGCAGTCCGGGGCGTTCGTAGGTGCCATCAAGGAGCCCCACGCCATCGTCCTCCACCGTCAGCGAGACGCTGTGGGGCTCGAAAGCAAGCAGCACGACGGCGCTCCGGGCGCGGGCGTGCTGCTGCACGTTTTGCAGGGCTTCCTGGGCCGCGCGCAGGAGCACGGCGTGCTGGGCCGCGTGCAGACGGCGCGCCGTGCCCACACAACTCACCTGCACATTGAGACCGCTCTGCCGAGCAACCAGGGTTCCGAGGCGTTCAAGGGCTGCGGCAAGGCCAATCTCCGGCGTCGGGGGCAGATCGTAAACCACCCGCCGCGTGGCCGAATGCTGCTCGGCGGTGACCCGCATAGCGATAGCCGGCCCGGCGGAGGCAAGGTTAGCGCTGCTCTCTCCCGGAGCTATGCTGGGCTGCAGATCGGTAAGGCGCAGAGTTGTTGCAGAACGGTCGGCATTGCTTTTGCCACGGCCAACATCGCTCGTTCCCCCTTCGCCGAGGGGGCGCGGGAACCCCGTTCCCAGGTCGCCATCGTTCTCCACCACGCGGCGCGAGCCGACCCAGGCCCCGGCGAAGATCAGGGGCGCCAGGATGCGGAAGCCGAGGGCCAGCGGAGCAAGTGTCGCGCCGAAGGCCTGGTTGAACGTCAGCAGGCCAAGGACATCCAATCCGATGAAGCTCAAGGCGCTCAGCAGCGCGCCGCGCCAGCCGAACACCAGCGCCGGGAGCACCAGCGCGCCGAGGGCATAGGGCAGGAACGGCAGTGTCTGGCTCTGGCTGAGCCACAGCACCGCCGCGCTCGCCGCCAGATCAAGCGACAGCACCAGCGGACGGCGCCGGAGCAGGCGCACATAACCCTGAGCCAGCGCCGTCGCCAGCACATTAATGACGCCGAGCAACAACAACAATCCCGCGTCCCGCGGTAACGACTCGGCGGGACGGCCAGGGATGGTCAGGGTGAGCGCGGCCACGCCCCATGCTATCCACCGATAGCTAAAGAACGCGACGTGGTCGCTTAAACGAACGCGCCACTCTGCTACCGGTCGCTTCACACTGTTCCCTTTCCCGGACACGACGCCGTGGCGGCGGGGGATAATCAGGCCAGCGGTTGTCGAGGGTATAAATCCACCCTCAGTTTAGCAGAAAGCCCCCTTCCCGGCAACCTGAAATCGGTTGTAGGAACCTGGGATTATCACTCATTCGTCGAACCAGCCGTTCGCCGCCCGCGGCGGCCAGGAGGTCCGGCGAACCGCCGCCAGGGCCCCCGCCGCGGACGAGGAACCGGGGCACGCGGGGAGGCCCGGCCTCCCCGCGCCCCTCCATTGCGCACGTCCTGTTATTGCCGCAAGACCACATAGATGATCACGGCGAACAACCCGCCGCCGATCAGTCCATACTCTACCAGGAGCCGGCGTTGCAACTGGCCGGCCCCCAGGTGTTGCACAAGGCTGACCGCAACGTAGAAGATCACCAGGAGCACCACGCCGGCGATCAGGAAGCTGGTGGCCCAGTAGTTCAGCGCCCACAGCACCTCGGCGAGTATCAACCCCACCACGACTGACAGGCGCCAGCGGTTCGAGGCGGGCGTGTAGGCCAGCAGACCGTAAGCCAGCAACGTGGCCGTCGCGCCGGCCAGCGTCGCCGAGTAGAGCGTTCGATAGCGCGTATAATAGATTGCGCTGAAGCAGCCAAAGGCCAGAACGTAGCCGGTCACCTGCAGCACGGTCTGCGCGCGCTGACTGATCGCCGGGTCGCGGTCAAGGGCGTAGTGCTGGGCGATCAGCACCGCCAGCAACAACCCGCCCGCCGCCACCAGCGCGAGTGCGAAGGCCAGGCCCTGCCAGGCCGCGCTAAACAGGCGGAAGAAGGCAAAGGAGCCAATAACGCTGAACGAGGGCAACATCCAGAATGCCGGGGCAATTTCAAAGCGCACCACTCCCAGATTGACCATAGGAAGGGCGCGGTGCTGCATGTGCGGGTGCGAGCGAATCAGAACATCGGCCCCGGCGCTGGTGATCATCATCAGCGAGGCGATCAGGAACCACGAGATGG
>DAOTYR010000109.1:0-7468 GCA_034434655.1 Chloroflexaceae bacterium | reverse complement strand
CGCGACGCGGGCGGGACGCCCGCGCTCCCAGGCGCGTGGGTTACCCCAGGTGTGAACACGTACCTCATGGGGTGGTGGCCGCGTTTCCCCGTGTTCGAGGCGGGAGCAGTGGATGCCCCCGGATCGCGCAGGTCCGCCGGCCCTGTGCGGTCCGGGTCATCCCGTTGTCAGGCCCTTCAGTGCTCCTCGCCCGCGGTAAGCATATAGCCGGCGCCGCGCACGCTTACCAGGAAGGTCGGCGCGCGGGGGTTCGGTTCGAGTTTGGCGCGCAGGCGGTGCACCCGGGCCTTGATCAGCTCGCGGGCCTCGTCGGGGGCGCAGTTGTAGCCCAGTACGTCCCGCGCCAGGCGCTCGGGAGAGAGCACCTCGCCGTTGCGATGGGCCATGTAGAGCAGCAAATCAAACTCGCCGCTGGTGAGCGGAAGGATCCGAGCGCCCAGCATCGCCCGGCGGCGACGCGGGTCGATCTGCAGGCTGCCAACGCGGAGGGACGCCTGGCGGGGCTCCAGGACATCGTAGGGGGCGTCGTGAGGCTCGGCGATGCGCAACAGCGCGGCACCCAACTGCCGGAGCGTGGCCTGGTGGGCGCTGCGGGTGTGCCACTGCTCCAGCGCCCGGTCCACACAGCGGGTGACGGTATCGAGGGTGAAGGGTTTGCGCAGGTAGGCCCGCGCGCCGAGATTGAGGGCCGCGATCGCCGATTCGAGCGTCGCGGCGCCAGTCAGGACGATCAACTCCAGGTCGGGGTGCAGGCGGCGCGCCAGGGCCATGAGCGCGATCCCATCACCCGCCGCGAGCGCGACTTCGATCATCAGCAGGGCGAAGGATTCCTGCTGCAGCAGCGCCCTGGCCTGCTCGGCATCGCCCGTGGCGACGACGGTGTGCCCGCCGGCGCGCAACTGGCTGTCAAGCGCCATCCGAAGGGTTGGGTCCTCCTCTACCAGAAGTATGCGTGGCTTGTTCATCGGGTGTCCCATTGCAAAATGGTCGGGTCGTGCGGCGACACGCCGGCGTGCGCAGGCGCTGCGAGTGCGGCAGCTCCGCTGGAGAACGGGACGCGCGCAGGGCGCCAGACTCCGCCGCTGTGCCAGAGGATTCGAGCGGCAGTACGATACCAGGTTCGGCGCCAGGGCTACAAGCCCCCATGCTCCTATCGTATGAAGGGTTAGTGGTACTATGCCAGCCAGCATATGCCGGATGGCATACCCCGCCGCCGCGCGTGTCCCCCCGCAGGGGAATGGGGAAACCGGGTTTCCCCATTTCCCCACCCGGTGGGAGGGTTTGGGAGGGCGTAGCCCTCCTAAGAAATTATGTTCATCCCGTCGGTGTGCGGCGCAGCCGCATGGACGGCCCGTCCCGGCATCGGCGCTACACTTGCGCGTTAGAAGACTTTACGGTAGAGTAAAGATAACATCTTTGCAAACGATGTGCAGATCCCATCCAGGAGAATGTGATGGCAACGGGCCCCCGCCAGAAAGAGAAGCTCAACGGTCTCTGGATCTCGGACATGTCCATCCGCCAGCCGGTGTTCATCACCATGATCATGCTGGCGGTCATCACCTTCGGTCTCCTCGCCTTTCGCACCACGCCCGTCAATCTGCTGCCCGATATTGATGTGCCGGTGATGGCCGTTTCGATCACCTACCCCGGCGCCGGCCCCGAAAGCGTGGCCGACCAGGTGGTCAAGCCGATCGAAGACGCGGTCAATACGCTGGGCGGCCTGGAGGACATCACTGCCCAGGCCAGCGAAGGCTTCGCTCTCATCCTGCTGGAGTTCAGGGCCGGCACCGACATCCGCGAGGCCGAACAACAGGTGCGCGAGAAGGTCAACGCGGTGCTGCCCACCTTGCCCCGCGACGTGCGCCAGCCGGTCTACGAGCGCTTCGACCCCAACCAGGAACCGATCATGTCGATCGCCGTGGCCGGCACCGCCGGGCAGTCGCCCCTGGAACTGCGCCGCGTCCTCGATGACGAGATCGTGCCCCTGCTGCAGCGCGCCCAGGGCGTCGGTTCGATCAGCGTCAGCGGCGGCGAAACGCGCCAGATCAATGTGCTGATGGATCTGGAGAAACTGCAGGCCTATGGTATCTTGCCCTCCCAGATCAGCAACGCGCTGCGCCAGGCCAACACCAACCTGGGTCTCGGCTCGATTACCCAGGGCGACCAGGAGATCAGCCTGCGCGCCCCTTCGTTGCTCCAGACGCCCGAGGATATCGCCCGTATCCAGATCACCGGCACGCCCTACCGCATCGGCGACGTGGCCCGCGTCGAAGATGGGGTGGCCGATGTGACCCGCATCTCGCGGCTGAACGGCAGCGAGGCGATTATCCTCCAGGTCCGCAAGCAGTCCGGCGCCAACACCGTGGCCGTGGCCGATAATGTGCGCAAGGCCCTGGCCGAAGTGTTCGCCAATCGCCCCGACCTGACCTACACCGTTCCCCGCGATGACTCGCAGGCCGTGCGCTCGTCGGTGAGCAGTTCGCTCGAAGAACTGATCTTCGCCTCTATCGCGGCCTTCGCGGTGGTCTGGCTCTTTTTCCGCAACCTCCGCAGCACGATCATTACGATGTCCGGTCTGCCCATTATTCTCATCGGCACCTTTATCTTTATGCCGTTCTTCGGGCTGACCATTAACCTGATCACCCTGCTGGCCCTCTCCCTCTGCGTCGGTCTGGTGATTGACGACGCGATCGTGGTGCGCGAGAATATTTTCCGCCACATGGAGCGCGGCGAGACGGCGCGGGTGGCCGCGTCTAAGGGCACCTGGGAGGTGGGCCTCTCGGTGGTGGCGATGACCCTCACCATCGTCGCCGTGTTCGTGCCGGTGACCTTCGCCGAAGGCACCGCCGGCATCGTCTTCAAGTCCTTCGGCCTGGTGGTTTCGATTGCCATTCTCCTCTCGCTGGCCGAGGCGTTTACCCTGGCCCCCATGATGTCGGCCAACGTCTTCCCCGGGGTCAAGGTCAAGCCGCATCAGGAGAAAGGGCCGCACCACGACGCTGTGCCCGGTCTCAAGCTCGACCATCTGGAGGGCGAGCATATCGAACGCGACGCCGGGCTGATCCACGAGGCCCAGGAGGACCCCGGGCGCATGGGTCGGGCTTATGGCTCGCTCCTCGCCTGGACGCTGCGCTCGACTCGCAACCGCCTGATCGTCGTTGGCATTGCCATCGGGGTGCTGGTGCTCAGCATGGTGGTCGCCAGCGGGCTGAAGTTCAGCTTCTTCCCCGAGCAGGACCCGCATCAGTTTTTGATGGGCTTCGAGTCGCCTCCCGGCACCGCGCTGGAGCAGACCAACCGCCTGGCCCAGCAGGCCGAGCAGGTGCTGCTGGCCGATCCGGCGGTGGAGACGGTGATCGCCAATGTGGGCTTCGCCGGCAACCCCGAACGGGCCGAGTTCTTCGTCAAACTCAAGGGGCGCACGCCGACGATCCCGGTGCAGGAACGCTTGCGCGACCAGCTCGCCTTCCTGCCGCGGCTCTCCTTCGCCCAGCCCAGCTTCCAGCCCACCAGCACCGGGGTGGCCGGGCGTGAACTGCAGGTCAGCCTGCAGACCGCGCGGCCCGTCGCCGAACTCGAGCCGGTGGTGCAGGCGGTGATGGCCGAACTGCAGCGCACCCCGGGATTGGTGGACATTGACACCAACTTCCAGTTCGGCAAGCCGGAGCTGCGCTTCCGCGCCGATCCCGGGCGCATCGGCGAGCTGGGGGTGACCAACGATGACATCGCCACCTCGGTGCGCGCGCTGATCAATGGCGACCGGGCCACCGTGCTGCGCCAGAATGGCGCCGACACTGACGTGGTGGTGCGCCTGGAGCCGGAGGATCGCGCCGGGGTCGAGGCGCTGGGGGCGATCAGCATTCCCACGCGCACCGGCACCGTGCCCCTCAGCGCCCTGGGCACGGTGGAACTGGCCTCCAGCCCGGTGACCATCCGCCGCTTCGACCGCCTCAACCAGGTGCTGATCGGCGCGAACCTGGAAGGGCGCAACCTCGGCGAGGTGCAGGCCGACATCGCCCCGCGCATCGCCGCCCTGGGCATTCCCGGCGACGTGGTGGTGAGCTACGTGGGCACCTTGCAGCAGACCAGCGAGGGCTTCGAGTCGTTGTTGCTGGCGATGGGCCTCTCGGTGCTGTTCGTCTATATGGTGCTGGCCTCGCAGTTCGGCTCCTTCTCGCAGCCGCTCGTGATCATGATGGCCATGCCCTTCAGCTTCATCGGCGCCTTTCTGGTGCTGCGCATCATCGGCATTGACCTCGACATCACGGGCATGATCGGCCTGATTATGCTCCTCGGCCTGGTGGTGAAGAACTCGATCCTGCTGGTTGACTTCACCAACCGCCTGCGCGAGCTGGGCCTGAGCAAGCACGAGGCCCTGCGCCTGGCGGGGGCCATCCGCCTGCGCCCGATCTTGATGACGGCCCTCTCGCTGATCGCCGGGGCCTTGCCCACGGCCCTGGGCATCCACGTGGTCGCCACCGGCGAAGGCAGCGAGTTCCGCAAGGGGCTGGCCTGGGTGATCATCGGTGGGATGACCACCTCGACCCTGCTGACCCTGCTGGTGGTGCCGACGGTCTACAGCCTGATGGACTCGGCCGTCACGCGGTTCTCGGCCTGGGTGCGGCGGCGCATTCCGGCCGCAGCGCCGCCACCGGCGCCCGCCGCGCCACCGGCGCCTGCCGCGCCACCGGCGCCCGGCGGCGATGCGCCCATCCCATCGCTGCCCGGCCCCGCCGCGCCAACGTCCGAGCCTTCGGCGGATTAGGCGCGGTTTCCCGTAAGGGTTCACATTTCTCCCGGGAGCGCGGGCATCTTGCCCGCGGAGACGCGACGCCGGCATTCCGCCCGCGCTCCCAGGCGCGTGGGTTATTCCAGGTGTGAACAGTTACCGTTTCCCAGGGGATGTCCCTGGCAAGGCCTGGCCCTCCCGGACCCTCCCAGGGGCCGCGGAAAGCAGGTTTCCGCGTCCCCTCTCCGGCAAGCTACGTTTAGTCATAGGGAGTCTGTTCCGTGTACCAGAAGATTCTCGCGATTGCGCTGCTGGCGGCGGCCCTGGGCGCCTGCGCCGCCCCGACGACCGCGCCGCAGCCCACGGTCGAAACCCGGCCGACGATGGTCCTGCCGACCACGGCCCCGGTTGGCGCCGGCGGCGCCCCCGCGCCCGCCGGGCAGGCCGCGCCGACGCCCGTGCCCCTGCTGAACCCCGGCGTCACCGCCTCCGGCGAGATCGCCGCCCGGAGTTCCGCCGAACTGAGCTTCCGCGTGCCGGGCGTCGTCGCCGAGGTGCTGGTCGAAGAGGGTATGCGCGTGCAAACCGGCCAGGAACTGGCCCGCCTGGACCGGGCCGAGTTGGAGTTGCAGGTGCGCCAGGCCGAGGCCGCCCTGGCCCAGGCGCGGGCCAACTACGACCGGCTGGTTGAGGGCGCCAGCGCCGAGGAAATCGCCGCGGCCCGCGCCCAGGTGGCCCAGGCCGCGGCAGGGCTGCGCCAGGCGCGGGGCAGCGTGACCGACGCCGACATCGCCGCCGCCGAGCAAGCCCTGCAGTCGGCCCTGGCGCGCCAGGCCGAGATCGAAGCCGGCCCCAAAGCCACCGATCTGCAACAGGCCGAGGCCGCCGTGCAACAGGCCGCCGCCAATCTCGAACTCCAGCGGGCCAATCTCTCGGCCTCCAAGACCAGCGCCCAGTTGCGGATGGAGCAGGCCGCCAACCAGCTCCGCGACGCGCAGGACGCCTACAGCACGATCTACTGGCGCAACCGCGAACTCGAGAAGTTGCCCGTCGAGTTGCCCCGCGAGGCCCGCGACCGCGAGGCGTCGGCCCTGCGCGCCGTGCAGACCGCCGAGGCCCAGCTCGAGCAGGCCCGCGTGGCCTTCGAGCAGGCGCAGCAGTCCGAAATCGAGGGCCTGCAGGCCGCCGAGGCGCAACTCCGCCAGGCCCAGGCCAGCCTCCAGCGGCTGCTCGACGGCGCCACCGCCGAACAACGCGCCGCCGTGGCCGCGCAGGTGGCCCAGGCACAGGCCAACCTCGACAAGCTGCGCGGCGACCAGCGCGCCGGCGGCCTCGAGGCCGCCGAGGCCAGCCTGGCCGCCGCCCAGGCCAACCTCGCGCGCATCACCAGCGACCCTAGCGCGGCGACCCTGGCCGCCGCCCTGGCCCAGGTAACCTCCGCCGAAGTAGCCCTCGAGTCCGCCCGGCTCAATCTCGATAAGTCGGTGCTGCGCGCGCCCTTCGACGGGGTGGTCGCCCAGGTCAACATCGATCCCGGCGATCCGGTCGGCACCGGCGCTCTCCCGGCCATCCAAATCGTCGACGTCAGCGAACTGCGGGTCGAGGTGAACGTCAGCGACACCGATGTGGCCCGCGTGCGCGAGGGTATGCCCGCCAGCGTGACCCTGGACGCTGTTCCCGGCAGGACCTTCGCCGGAACGGTGACCTACGTCGCGCCGACCGCCACCGTGGTTGGCAATGTGCGCACCTACACCGTGCGGATCACCCTCGATGGCCAGGACCCGGTTCTCCGGGCGGGGATGAGCGCCAGGGTGAACATCAAAACAGAGGGGTGATTGCCGCGCCTTATGGTCTTTGAGAAATTCATCCGCTCTGCCGCGCTGGCCGTGGGGCTGAAGCCCTCGGCCAGGCAAGGCGAAGGCCGCCTGCGCGGCCTATACCGGATTATGCATTCAAAGACCATAAGCCCTCGGCCAGGCAAGGCGAAGCCCGCCTGCGCGGCCTATACCGGATTATGTATTCAAAGACCATCAGGCGCCATCCGAGAGTCAGGGCGCGGGGCAACCTGTTTGCTCCGCGTCCCCATCCACAGAGCGAACCAGAGATACCTGTCCTATGGCCCATTCACTTCGCGAACGCCGTCGCCAGATGCTCCGCGAGGAGATCCTGGAGGCCACCCATCAACTGCTGACCGAGCGCGGCTACGCGGCTATGTCAATGGACGACCTGGCCGCGCGGGTGGGGGTCTCCAAACCTACGCTCTACAACCAGTTCCCCACCAAGGAGGACCTGATCGCGGCGATGGCGACCCAGCTTATCGAGCGCACCCTGGCCCTGGTGGCCGAAGAACGTTCCGCCTCGCCGCTGGAGCGACTGCTGCGCTTCCTGCACACCAGTGTGCGGCTCCAGGTCGAGCATCGCACCAGCACCATGCAACTGTGGCTGCCCGAGATCGTTGACCTGTTGGAGCGCCATCCCCATTCGCGCGCCTGCCTGATGCGCATTGACGAAGCGATCGTGGCGGCCTTCCACGAGGCGATCCAGGCCGGCGAAATTGACCCCCGCGCGGACGTTCCCAGCCTCGTGCGGGCCTACTACGCCCTCAGTCTCACCCCCAGCGTCGGGCGGCTGAGTGTCGTTGACGAACCCGACGCCGAACGCCTGGCCGACACGGTGGTAGACCTCTTCCGCCGCGGGTTGCCGCGCCCGCCCGGCCCTGCCGCATAACGGCGCGTCCCG
>DAOTYR010000108.1:0-6667 GCA_034434655.1 Chloroflexaceae bacterium | reverse complement strand
CCCCATCCCCCCACCCGGTGGGAGGATCTGGGAGGGCGCAGCCCTCGAGGAGGGGTGTGGGGAAGCCGGGTTGCCCCACGCCCCCGCCCCGCAGGGGGATGGGGAAACCCGGTTTCCCCATCCCCCCACCCGGTGGGAGGATCTGGGAGGGCGCAGCCCTCGAGGAGGGGTGTGGGGAAGCCGGGTTGCCCCACGCCCCCGCCCCGCAGGGGCATGGGGAAACCGGGTTTCCCCATCCCCCCACCCGGTGGGAGGATCTGGGAGGGCGCAGCCCTCCCAGGAACAATCGTATGTTCATCCCGTCGGTGTGCGGCGGAGCCGCATGGACGGCGGTAGCGTGAACCAGCTCTACGAGGAAAGCAACCCATGCGACTGCTGTTTTTAGGCAGCCCGGCCTTCGCCGTACACCCCCTGGAGGCCCTCGTCGCCGCCGGCCACACCATCGCCGCGGTTATTACCCAGCCCGACCGGCCGGCCGGGCGCGAGCGGCGAGCGACACCGCCCCCGGTCAAACTGGCTGCCGAACGCCTGGGGTTGCCCGTGCTCCAGCCTGCCACCCTCCGCGACCCGGCCGTGGTCGCCCAACTGGCCGATCTGCGCCCCGAGGCGGGCATCGTGGCCGCCTATGGCGAGATCCTGCGCCGGAACGTGCTGGCCATCCCGCCCCTCGGCTACCTGAACGTGCATCCCTCGCTGTTGCCCCGGCACCGCGGCCCCACCCCCGTGGCCGGGGCCATCCTCGCCGGCGACAGTGAGACCGGGGTGAGCATTATGCTGCTCGACCCGGGCATGGACAGCGGCCCGATCCTGGCCCAGACCGTGGTTCCGCTACCGCCCGATGCCCGTGCCGGCCCCCTCACCGACGAACTGTTCCGTCTCGGGGCGCGCCTGCTGGTCGAGGCCCTGCCAGCCTACGCCTCCGGCGCGCTTGTTCCTCAACCCCAGGATCACAGCCGCGCCACGGTTACCCGTCTGCTCAAGAAAGAGGACGGCCAGATTCACTGGTGGTTGCCGGCGGCGCAGATCGAACGTATGACCCGCGCCTACGACCCCTGGCCGGGCGCGCACACGCACTGGCGCGGCCAGCCCCTGCGCATCCTGAGCGCGGCCGTGCGGCCCGAGCCGCCGGAAGCATCTCCGCCGGGGACCCTGCTCGGTCGTGGTCCGGAAGGCGGGCCGCTGGTGGCCACGGGCCAGGGCGCCCTGGAACTGCTCGAGGTGCAACCCGCCGGGAAGCGCCCCATGCCCGGCGGTGCCTGGCTCCACGGCCTCCGCGACGCAAGCGGGCGCTTCGGCGCCGCATGACGAACGTGAACATAGGCCGCTGGAGCAGGGGTGTGGGGAAACCTGGTTCCCCCACGCCCCTGCCCGCGGGAGGGTGAGGGCGCGGCCCGCCCGCAGGAGGGTTTGGGAGGGCCCAGCCCTCCCAGGAAGAACCTTTTTTCATCCCGTCGGTGTGCGGTGCGAGCCGCATGGATGGCTGACGCAATGCGTTAGCCGGTCTTGCGGAGCCACCGCAATTCTCGTATAATCGGCACTACGATCCACGGAACAGCGCGCACAGCAATACAATCGGGCCAGCCGTATGGGCCCGAGGGGGCGAGTGCGCCATAGCTTCAGGGGAACAAGCCAATGGCCTACTTCAAGGACGAAGCCGAACTCCAGCAGATCCTTGGCGCGCTCTTTGACCAGTTGAAAACCGATGCTCGCGTTGCCCCCAAGATTTCCGAGGCCAAGATCATCATCCGCTGGATCTACGACGAACCCAAAGGGGTGGTGACCATCGACGCCGCCCACCCGCCCACGCAGCCGGGGGCCTACATTGACGTGATCTGGGGCGAGTCGGACCTCAAGCCCGATGTCGAGATGAGCATGAAGGCCGACATTGCCCATCGCTTCTGGCATGGCCAGGTCAACCTGATGGCTGCCCTGACCCGCCGCCAGATCATCGCCAAAGGGCCAATTCCCAAGATCCTGAAACTGCTCCCCGCCGTCGAACCCGCCTACACCATGTATCCGAAGCTCCTGCGCGAAATGGGCCGCGAGGATCTGGTGCTGAAGAAGTAACGCCGTTCGCTCGACACAACCCCATGCCGGCGCGCCCCGCGGGGCGTGCCGGCGCCCTCCGGATCATGCCGACGAGCAACAGCGAAATGTACGACCGTGGCGTCCGTGACGCGGTCAACGATGAACTGAACCCTTTTTACTACCAGCACTACTACTACTACCGCAAAGGCTATGACGATACCCGCCGCCAGCTCCGTCGCCGGCAACGCCCCGTATCCGCTCCGCTCGGCATAGTCATTGCGCTGCTCGTCCTCGGCGCGGCAGGCGCCCTGTCCTGGTGGGTCGGGCGACCATCCGCTCCACCGGTTGCGCCCCTGCCCACCAGCATGCCGACGGTGGTTTTCACCCCTATGCCAACCATAGCGCCCACACCGCCGCCGCCGCCCACGGTTGCCGTGGCGAGTGCGCCCACCGGACTGGCCGCCGGCGCGCGCGCGCGGGTGAGCAACCTCGGCGGCGCCGCGTTACGCGCCCGCGCCGCCCCCGGTCTATCCAGCCCGGTGACCGGGCGCATCCCTGAAGGTCGCGAGGTGACCATCCTCGAAGGCCCGGTCGAGGCCGATGGCTACGTCTGGTGGCGCGTTGCAGCCGCCGAGGGCGCCGGCTGGGTCGCTGAACGTTCGCCCGAGGGCACGGTGTTCCTCGTGCCATAAGGCCCGCGCCACTCCTCGGGCAGCAGCGCCGCGAGGCCGATGGCTACGTCTGGTGGCGCGTTGCAGCCGCCGAGGGCGCCGGCTGGGTCGCTGAACGTTCGCCCGAGGGCACAGTGTTCCTCGTGCCATAAGGCCCACGCCACTCCTCGGGCAGCAGCGCCGCGATACGGTACATCATATCGGCGGTGAGTTGCTCCATCTGGCCAGGGGGGAGGCGATCATCGGGAAACGGCGCGACGGCGTATGGCTCGCCGATCCGCAGCAGGACCGGCTTGCGCCCGAGGGTTCCCCGCAGGCCATGCTCCGTCCCCTGGATCGCGCAGGGAACGAGCGGCACGCCGGCCTGCATCGCCAGGCGCACCGCCCCGCCGCGGCCCGGCTGCAACACCCCCGTGCGACTGCGATGCCCCTCCGGAAAGACCAGCAGCACCGCGCCGTTCCGCAGCGCCCGCGCCGCCGCATCGAGCGCCGCGGCGTCGCTCTTCCCCCGCTGGATGGGGATCACGTGCATCCGGCGCAGGAACCAGCCCGCCAGCGGATTGCGGAACAACTCCGCCTTGGCCAGCCAGGAGAGCCGGTAGCGCAAGGGCAACACCGTGCCGACCACGGGGATGTCCAGCCAGTGAACGTGGTTCATCACGATGACCATCCCCCCCGCCCCGCGCGGCGGCAGGCGCTCCAGGCCCTCGGCCCGCCAGCGAAACCAGCCGATCAACCGGCAGAAGTTCGTAAAGCAGTAGAGCAGCGTGTAAACGATGGTAACAAACATAACGGTATTATGTCAATTCGTGACGTGAACACAGGCCCTCGGAGCGGGAAGTTGAGGGCGCAGCCCTCACGCAGGGGTCCGCGGAAACCGGGTTTCCCCATCCTCTCACCCAGGTAGAGCAACGGTCAGGCACGCTTCAAACGAGCTTGACCGTTCACCTCGACCCCGGACCACCAGGGTGGCCGTGGAGAGGCCAGGCCCCTCCACACCTCCCCGCCAGACGGTCAAGCGCAAACCGCAGGTTTTGAACCATGCCTAAAATCTAAAATCTAAAATCTAAAATCCACAATTACACGTTCACCCCGAGCCCAAACCGGTACACCAGTTGCCCTCCCAGCCAACCGCCCGCCACCAAGAGCAGCGCCCCGATGGCGTGGAGCCACAGATAGCCGCGACGGGCCGCGGCATCGGTCAGCAGAGCGGGTTGGCGCCGCCGGCGCAGCAGGGCCTGCCCATAGACGATCAGCGCCGCGATATTGACCAGGGCGTGGGCATTGACCCAGCCGACCAGGGCGCGGGGCGCCTCGGGGCCGATCAACTGCCGCGCGGCATCGAAGGCCCCGCTGAGCGCCGCAATCACCCCGGCCACCCAGCCGACCAGCAGACAATGATAGGCGCTCGTCTCCCAGGCCGCATCGCCCCGGCGCAGGGCGATCAGGGTGAACAGCCCGCTCACCAGCAGCAAGGCAATGGGAAAGTGGACCGTGAACGGATGCAGCGCGCTCATACATCGGCGATTATAGCACGCCGCGCCGCTCGCAATGGACCCCAGGGCCGATGCCGGGGCTACGCCAACGTCCGCCCGCCCGGCGACCAACGTGAACATGGGGGAACCAGGTTCCCCCATACCCCTGCCCGCGGGTGGGGGTGGGCGGGCGTCGCCTGGTGGTCTTTGAGAAATTCATCCGGTATGCCGGGCTAGCCCTGGGGCTGAAGCCCTCGGCCACGGGATGCGAAGCCCGCCTGCGCGGGCTAGAGCGGATGATGTATTCAAAGACCATCAGGCCATCCCCCACCTGAGGGTTTTTCCCTCACCATTCTTCGATGCGGACGTGCCCTGCGGTGGCCGTTTCCAGTGCAGCCACCATCAATGGGTACGCCTCCACAGGCGCTTCTACCTCCAGGCACACCTCAACCCCAAACTCCTCGCGCATAATCAGCGCGCCCGCCTGCTCCAGGGCGCGGCGCGCCCCGCCATAGGCGTCATAGCCAAGCCACGCTGTCAGGCGCCGCACGGGGATGCGCTCGCCGCGTGGCAGGACGGCCAGCACCGCCTTCACCGCGTCGCCATAGGCGCGCACCAGGCCGCCCGTGCCCAGCAGCGTGCCGCCGAAGTAGCGCGTCACCACGACGACCACGTCGCCAAGGCCGGACCCGCGCAGCACGGCTAGCATCGGGCGCCCGGCCGTGCCCGCCGGTTCGCCGTCATCGCTCATCCCCGCGGTCACGGTCGCCCCATGGCCAACCAGAAAGGCGTAGCAGTGATGGCTGGCTCCCGGCAACTCCTGCCGGATCGCGGCAACGAACGCCTTCGCCGCCTCCACGCCGGGCGCCGGTCCCACTGTGGCAATAAAACGCGAATTGACGACCAGCAGTTCAGCGCGCGCCCTGCCGGCCGGAACGGGGTAACGTGAAGTCATGCTGCGCCTGTGAGAGTCCCGGTCCTTCCAGGCTTCATCTGTCGCAATGCCCATCCAGTATACTACTATATGCTGATCCGGGTGCGGGGAAATCCGGTTTCCCTGCACCCTCACCCCGCGGGCGGATGGAGGGCGCAGCCCTCCCAGAACACCTCGATCTGGTATGCGCGCCGCACGCGCACAAGATGAAGGGAACAGCCATGCCCGTGCTTGCCACGTTCTCGGTTGTGGCCCGTGATCCCGCGAATGGCGACCTGGGCGTCGCCGTGCAATCGAAATTTCTGGCCGTTGGATCGGTTGTGCCCTGGGCGCGCGCCGGCGCGGGCGCCCTGGCGACCCAGGCCCTGGCCAATGTCCGCTACGGCCCCGACGGGCTGGCCTTCATGGCCGGGGGCCTGAGCGCCGCCGAAACCCTCGCGCGCCTGCTGCAAGAGGACCCGGGCCGCGAACAGCGCCAGGTGGGTCTGGTTGATGCCCGCGGCGGCGTGGCGGCCTATACCGGCTCGGCGTGCATGCCCTGGGCTGGCCATCGCCTCGGCGCGGGCTATGTCGTACTGGGGAACATCCTCACCGGGCCTCGCGTGATCGAGGCCATGGCCGAACGTTTCGAGACCGCGCGCGGCGAACTGGCCGAGCGACTAGTGCTGACCCTGGCCGCCGGTGAGGCGGCCGGCGGCGACCGGCGCGGGCGCCAGGCGGCGGCGCTCTACGTCGCGCGCGCCGGTGGCGCCTACGGTGGCAATTTCGATCGCTACGTCGATCTGCGAGTGGATGACCATTCCGATCCCCTGGCCGAACTGGAACGGCTGCTCCGCCTCCACCGCTTCTATCTCACCGCTCCCGATCCGGCCACACTCATTCCCCTCACCCCCGAACTGACCCGCGAGATCCAGCTTTTTCTCAACACCATGGGCTACTACAGCGGCCCGGCCGATGGCCGCTTCGAGACCCTCACCCGTACCGCCCTCGAAACCTACGGCGGGATCGAAAACCTGGAGATGCGCCTCACCGGCCTCGACCGCGGGCTGATCGATCCGCTCGTGCTGGAGTACATGCGCCGGCAGCGCAACGAACGCCCCGGGGGCGCGCCCTCCTGACCTTACCTTCTTCATCCATCGGGTATAATGCGCCTCAGTCGTCCACGCGGCGACGCCGCACCCCAACGGGATGAACACGAGGTTGTTCCTGGGAGGGCGCAGCCCTCCCAGACCCTCCCGCGGGCGAGCGCTGGGTGCGCGGGCCGCTGGCCCGCAGCCGCGCGGGGGCGGCGCCCGTCCCACACCCTCTCGCGGGCCGGGGTCCGGGGAAACCGGGTTTCCCGGACCCCGCTCCGAGAGGCGCTGTTCACCTCAGCCGTCCATGCGACTCCGCCGCACAACGCCGCAATGAAAAGAAGGTTGTTCCTGGGAGGGCTACGCCCTCCCAAACCCTCCCACCGGGTGGGGGCATGGGGAAACCCGGTTTCCCCATGCCCCTGCGGGGCGGGGGCGTGGGGAAACCCGGTTTCCCCACACTCCTGGGGCCTATTTTCACGTTAG
>DAOTYR010000107.1:0-3437 GCA_034434655.1 Chloroflexaceae bacterium | reverse complement strand
CCTCAAGGTCGAGGGGGCGATTGTCGGCAAGGCGCTCTACAGCGGGGCGCTCGATCTGGCTGCCGCCCTTGCCGCCCTGCGCCCTTGAGGCATGGGTTCGCCGCGCGGCCTGACGTGAACATAGGCTCTCGAAGAGGAGCGTGGGGAAACCGGGTTTCCCCACGCCCCCGCCCCGCAGGGGAATGGGGAAACCCGGTTTCCCCATTCCCCTATCCGGTGGGAGGGTCTGGGAGGGCGCAGCCCGCATGCAGGGTGTGGGGAAACCGGGTTCCCCCACGCCCCCGCCCCCGGGAAGGTGAAGGCGCCGCCCTTGCGCAGGGGGCTGGGGAAACCGGGTTTCCCCAGCCCCCCGCCCGCGGGAGGGTTCGACCCTCGAGCAAGGGGAATGGGGAACCCGGGTTTCCCCAGACCCCCGCCCGTGGGAGGGTCTGGGCGGGCGCAGCCCTCAAGCAGGGTGTGGGGAAACCGGGTTCCGCCACGCCCCCGCCCCCGGGAAGGTGAAGGCGCCGCCCTTGCGCAGGGGGCTGGGGAAACCGGGTTTCCCCAGCCCCCCGCCCGCGGGAGGGTTCGACCCTCGAGCAGGGGTATGGGGAAACCGGGTTTCCCCATACCCCCACCTGGTGGGAAGGTGTGGGCGGGCGCAGCCCTCAAGCAGGGTGTGGGGAAACCGGGTTTCCCCGTCCTCTCACCCGGTGGGAGGGTGTGGGCGAGCGCATCCCTCCCAGGAACAACCGTAGTGAACCACCTCGTATGAATGACCGATAGATAAGGAGCGCTCGATGACCAACCCTGATCTCACTGCCAAATACGAAGAGGAGCGCCTGCGCATCCACGAACAGTCGCAGCTGGTCTACTTGCAGGGCCAGATTGACGAACTGCGCCGGTTGTTGAAGGAGCAATCCAACAAGTACAACCTGGTTGTGGAACAGGTGCGCAAAACCGAGGCGCTGGTGGGGCAGGTGCAGAGCCTCTTCGAGCGCCACGTGGAGGAGACGCGCCAGGCCGGCGAGAGTGTGCGGCGCGACGTGGTGGCCCTGCGCAAAGAGGTGGCCGGAGCGCTGGTAAAGATCGAGGAGGGCGTTCGCCCCATTCGCGATCTCCAGTCGCAGATCCAGCAAGTGGCCGAGGCCCGGAAGCAGGATCGCGACTTCGTGACGCCGTGGCTGGCGCGCATCGAACAGACTGAACGGCAGATCGCCGCGATCCAGTCGCAGATCAAGGAGATGGATGATCGCCAGCGCCAGGTGCTGCTGCAGCTTGACCGTCTGCGCGAGGCCGACGCGGTGGCGGTGCAGGAGGCGCGGCGCGTGGCCGAAGAGTTGCAGATCGAGAAGCAGAGCCTGCGACGGCAGGCGGTCGAGGCGCAGCAACTGGTCACCGACGTGCATAGCGTGCTGGAGGAGCATGCCTCGCGCATCGCCCGCCTCGATGATATTCGGCAGCACATCGAGCTTTTCGCCGAAGCCCTACCCAAGCAGATCAGCGATGTCGCCGGGAAACTGCCGGATATCGTCGCGGACATCAAGCGGATCGAGCGCATCTCCACCGAACGCTTCCTGATGAACCAGGAACGCCTGGAGGATGTGCGTCTGCAAGCCGACGAGAAGATCAGCGCCCTTCAGGAGGCCGATGAGCAGCATCTGCGCCAACTGACGACCTGGCTCGAGCGTCTCGACAGCTTTCTGCGCGAACTCGAGCAGCGCCTCACTCGCGACACGGCGCGCCTGGAACACGCGCAGCAGACGCACATCGCCCGCATCCTGGAGCTCGAGCGCCGCGAACTGCTGGCCCTCGACATGCTCTTCGCCTCGGTGCGCGATGTTACGGAGCGCATCCACGCCGCGCAACGCGAAGCCATAGGAGAGTAGGTGTGAACCACTGTTCGCCATAGGGCGCGCCACTGTTCTCCCCGGCCGGTTGGAGCGCACCGTTGTTCGCCCCTACATTTGGCGGCGCAAAACGAAGATACGCGGGTAGAGGCCCCCAAGGTCCACCCGAACCGTTCGTTCAACCCTCCAGGCCGGCAAGCCGGCCAGGAGGCGCTCCATCAGGCGCACCTCGTGGGAGAGCAGCACACAGCGGGCGCCGGGGCGCGCCACCCGCGCGGCCTCGGCCAGCAGCGCGGGGTAGAGTTCGAGATTCTGCGCGTGTGAACCAACCAGGTGGCCGAATGGCAGATCGCCGGTGATCACATCAATGGCCGCATCAGGCAGGGGGAGCGATCGGGCGTCCCAGGGTTGCACCTCGGCGCGTGCGCGCACCCCGGCGGCGTCGAGGTTGGCGCGGGTGCAGGCCAGGGCCTGGGCGTCGGTATCGCAGCCGATGGCCCGCGTTGCCGGCGCCAGCAGCAGCCGCTCGATCAGCAACGTCCCCGATCCACACCCGATGTTCACATACACATCCCCCGCCGCTGGCGCGGTGAGCAGGTTCATGGCGCAGGCGACCGGGCCGTTCAGGGCGCCCTCCATATTGCAAACGCGCCACGAACGGGTCGCCAGGGGGCGCGGCGAGAGCCGCACGAGCCAGTCCCAGCCTGTCTGCGACTCGTCCCGGCGCAGGCGGAGCAGCAGATCTCCATCATCATCGCCGACGGCTAATCCCAGACGGCCCGCCAGTTCGGTTTTCAGACGTGTCAGCACTGCCGAGTCGGCGCCCGCGGCGCTGAGAAAGAGCGTGTGAAAGGTTCCGTGGGGGTGCAGGCGCAGCACGGTCTCGCAGTCGGCCAGCGCCAGGCGCAGGTGCTCGTCGCCAAGCAGCGCGCGGGGCCGCGGGACGGCGAAGTGGCGCGCCAGATAGACCGACGCGGCCAGGCGCAGACCCGGCAGCGCGCGCAGGTCGCCCGTGTAGCGCGCCCGGATCACACCGGGGCGCTCATCGTTGTCGAGGCGCATGGCGCGACCGAACCGGCGCAGTTCGTCTCGCGCCAGCGGCTCAAGTCCCTCGGCGACCACGATCTCCAGCCGCCGGCCCGGCCGATCGGGTTGCGGCGCGCGTCCTTTGTTATAATGGTTCATATTGAGGTGACCATCGTTCGCAGGGTTCTGCCCCCCTCCCAGCCTCCCCCCAGCGGAGGGAGGCGCCGGGTTCCCGCCCCCAGTGGGGGAGGGTCAGGGCGGGGGCCGGCGCCGTGCCCGCGAAGCCGTGGCGCGGGCGGGACACCCGCGCTCCCGGGCCGTTTTCATCGGGCGGTGTGCGCCATGCGCATGACCGTCTCACGTGAAAACGGGGGAACCAGGTTTCCCCACGCCCCCGCCCGCGGGAGGGCCTGGCCCTCGAGCAGGGCCACCCCGTGGGAGGGTCTGGGAGGGCGCAGCCCTCACGCAGGGGCATGGGGAAAGCGGGTTCCCCCATCCCCTCACCCGGTTGGAGGGCAAAGTCCTGCCAGGAACAACTTATTTTCATCCTGTTCGTGTGCGGCGTAGCCGCACGGACGGCTG
>DAOTYR010000106.1:0-3424 GCA_034434655.1 Chloroflexaceae bacterium | reverse complement strand
CAGACCTCTTCGCGGGTCGCTTCGAACGTGTAGTTACCGGCAATCCGCACGCAGGGCTCCTTTCGTTACGACAGCCGTCCATGCGGCTCCGCCGCACACCGACGGGATGAACATCCTTCCTGGGAGGGCGCAGCCCTCCCGGACCCTCTCACCGGATGGGGGCATGGGGACACCCGGTGTCCCCATCCCCCTGCGGGGCAGGGGCGTGGGGACACCCGGTTTCCCCACACCCCTCGCCGAGGGCGTATGTTCACGTCAGGGTATGCGCGGGAGGGTTGGGGAACGCTTCGTCCCGTTGACATGCTACACCAGGCCCCGCGCGCGGGCAAGGCGGGCGGCCGCCCCGTGGGGCCGGCGCAACCGCGCCCGGCGCGCCGGAACCTCACCCACTGCCGTCTCGCAGGCGCAGGGTTTTTCGAGGGTAAGGCATGGTTCCAAACCTGCGGTTTGCGCTTGACCGTCTGACGGGGAGGTGTGGAGGGGCCAGGCTCCTCCACAACCACCCCTGTGGTCCCGTGTCGAGGCGAACGGTCACGCGCGTTTGAACCATGCCTAAGCCTTACAACGGGTAGAGGCCGCGCAGGCGGCCTTCGCCTTGCTAGCCGAGCCCTTCAGGGCGACGGCTGGCCGTCGGGGTGAACCCCTCGGCGAGCGCTTAGCGCAGCCGGCCTGCGCCGGTAGCCGTCGGGCTAAAGCCCTCGGCTACGGAATGCGAAGCCCGCCTGCGCGGGCTAGAGCGGATTATTTATTCAAAGACCATCTGCCCGCGCTCCCAGGAGAAATCTGAACACGTACCCCGCCGGGAGGCGCCTGCGCACCTCGCGTCAATGAGTATGAGGAGACGGAGTGGCATGGTAACGATACCAGATATTAGTCTCGAGCTTATGCGGATCATGGGGCCGGTCGATGTCAGCACGCTGGGGCGCCTGCTCCTCACCCTGGTGCTGTGCGGGCTGGTGGGCCTCGAACGTTCCGGACACGAGCGGGCAAGCGGGTTTCGCCCGCACATTCTGGTCGGGATCGGCGCCTGCCTGGTCACGATGGCCGGCGCTTATGGCTTTGCCGAGTTGGGTGACCAGCAGCGTGATGCCCTGCGTGTGGCAAGCTATGTGGTTTCGGGGATTGGCTTCATGGGCGCGGGCGCGATTCTGCGCCATGGAACCACCGTGCGCGGCCTGACGACGGCGGCGACGCTGTGGGGCTGCGCGGGGATCGGCATCACGGCTGCCGTCGGTCTGGGATGGCTGGCCGTCTTTGGGACGCTGCTCTTTCTGTTCACGCTGACGACCCTGGAATGGCTCGAAGCGCGGCTCAACTTCGGCGGGCCGATCAGTCGGTTGCGCATCCATCTGCACGATGATAGCCGGGCGGTCGGCAAGGCGCTTGACGCCCTGGGCCGGCTCGGCGCGCCGGTGAAACGGGCGACGGTGCTCCCCGGGGCCGGCAGCTCCGCGTTGCTGGAGGTTGAGCTGGTGCGCGCATTGAGCGCGGAGCAGGCCCCGCTGCTCGCACGGCAACTCCTGACGCTCAAGAAGTATGTCGCGCAGGTCGACACGGCGCTTACACCGCTTGATGAACCGACGACGATCGATGAAAACGACGAGGACCAGAGTGATGATGCGATTGTGCCGCTCAACCTGAAAGACGCGACGCTGCTCCGCGATCTGAACGACCCTGACGAAGCTGTTCCTGAGCCGCAAGCCGGACAGGGCCGCTGAGCGCCAGCGCTCAGCGCACGCTCCTCCCGACCGGTGACAGGGCCGCGTGAATGCTCCGGCAAGAGATGTGAGCAGGCAATGGGCAGGAGGCTCCCCATGGCCCATACCGGCAGTGACACTTTTCGATACTGGTAGTACAATAGCGCAACGCACCGCTTGCCAGCATATCGCGCCTGCCCCCTGGATGCCAGATGTCGAGCAGTTGCGCGCGGCGAACAAGCGCAAGCGCCGGTCGGCGGAGACACTGGACGCGCTGCAGCGGAAGAGAGGATCAATGTCCATGGGAACATAGGTTGTTCCTGGGAAGGCTTTGCCCTCCCAAACCCTCCCGCAGGCGGAGGTATGGGGAAACCCGGTTTCCCCATCCCCCTGCGTGAGGGCCAGGCCCTCCCGCGGGCAGGGGCGTGGGGAAACCGGGTTTCCCCACACCCCTGCGTGAGGGCGTAGCCCTCCCAAACCCTCTTGCGGGCGGGGAGATGGGGGAACCTGGTTCCCCCATGTTCACGTTAGGAGGCGACCGCGCGCCTCCTGTGCATCAGCGTTACCTGGTATTGTAGGCGATAGTCGGCGCGCCAGGCGGGCATCTCAACGGCGACAAACGGGCAATGGCCCTGCAAGAGGCTGGCGTTTCTGATGGGCGTAGGAAAACCGGGTTGCCCCCCGCCGCGGCCCGGGAGAACCCTGTGGAAGCCATCCTCCGGCCCCTGGCCGGCCCCCGCCGATCTTGTGGTAGGATCAGCGCCGATCACGAGCGTTACCAGGAGTGCCTGCATGCCCGAGCATCACCACCATCGCGACCATTACGCGCACCATCACCACCTGCCCGCCCGCTTCGACCGCGCCTTCGCCATCGGCATCGGTCTGAACTTCGGCTTTGTGATCGTCGAGGTCACCGTCGGGGTGCTGGTTGGCTCCCTGGCCCTGGTGGCCGACGCCGGCCACAACCTGAGCGACGTGCTTGGCCTGCTGATGGCCTGGGGCGCCACCCTGCTCGCGCGGCGCCCCTCGACCGCCCGCCGCACCTACGGCATGCGCCGCGCCACCATCCTGGCGGCCCTGGCCAACGCCGCGCTGCTGTTCATCGCCATCGGTGGGATCGCCTGGGAAGCTGGTCAACGCCTCTTCGCCCCCGCCGAGGTGCCCGGCATGGCCCTGATCGCCGTGGCCGGCGCGGGCGTCGCGATCAACGCCTTCACCGCCTGGCTCTTCGCCCGGGGCCGGGCAAACGACCTCAACATCCGCGGCGCCTTTCTGCACATGGTCGCCGACGCGCTCATCTCCCTGGGGGTGATTGTCGCCGGCGCGCTCATCCTCCTCACCGGCTGGGCCTGGATCGACCCGCTCCTCAGCCTGGTGATTGTCGCCGTGATCGCCTGGGGCGCCTGGGACCTGGCGCGCGAGTCGATCGACCTGGCCCTCGATGCCGTGCCCGCCACGGTTGACCCGCTGGCCGTGCGGGCCTACTTGAGCGCCCTGCCGAGCGTGCGCGAGGTCCATGATCTCCACATCTGGGCCCTCAGCACCACCGAGCCAGCCCTGACCACCCATCTGGTGCTGGCCACCCTGGAGGGATGCGACGCGCTGCTGGCCCGGGTGCGCGCCGAACTGCACCAGCGCTTCGGGATCGAACACGTGACCGTGCAACTGGAACAGGGCGATCCGCGCTACCCCTGCAGCGGATGCCGGGAGAGGTGATATGATTTTAG
>DAOTYR010000105.1:0-11329 GCA_034434655.1 Chloroflexaceae bacterium | reverse complement strand
CCATAGGCCCGCCTCACCTTCTGTTCAATCCGCCTAACGTGAAAATGGGGAAACCCGGTTTCCCCATTCCCCCACCCGGTGGGAGGGTCTGGGAGGGCTGCGCCCTCCCAGGAACAATCGTATGTTCATCCCGTCGGGGTGCGGCGCGAGCCGCATGGACGGCTAACGTGAACATAGGCTCTCGAAGAGGGGCATGGGGAAACCGGGTTTCCCCATGTCCCCACCCGCGGGAGGGTCTGGGAGGGCGCAGCCCTCCCAGGAACACCCATATGTTCATCGCGGCGTTGTGCGGCGCAGCCGCATGGAGGGCTAACGTGAACATAGGCCCCAGGAGTGTGGGGAAACCGGGTTTCCCCATCCCTCAGCGGACGCGGGCCGGAGGCCCGCGCACCCAGGCCCCGCCCCCTGGGAGGGTTTGGAAGGGCGTAGCCCTCCCAAGAATAACCTTATTTTCATTACGGCGTTGTGCGGCGGAGCCGCATGGACGGCTACCGTGAACATAGGCTGCTCACCTACGCGCATGCGGCGCTGAACCCCCCTCCTAACCTCCCCCCGCTGGGGGGAGGAGCCGGACTCCCTCCCCCCAGCGGGGGGAGGGCTGGGGAGGGGGGCCGGCACCTTGCCCGCGGCGCCGCGCCGCGGGCGGGACGCCCGCGCTCCCAGGCGATGTTCATCGGACGTTGTGCGCGAATCGCATGGACGGCTGAGGTGAACATAGGCTGGGAGCGCGGGCATCTTGCCCGCGTGGATGCGCCGTGGGCGGGACGCCCGCACTCCCGGGCCGTTTGCATTGGGCGGTGTGCGCCATGCACATGGGGCCTGAGGTGACCAACGTTCGCCTCGTGCTGCCCCCCTCCCAGCCTCCCCCCGCTGGGGGGAGGAGCCGCGTTCCCGCCCCCAGCGGGGGCGGGTCCGGGAGGGGGGCCGTCACTGTGCCCGCGGAGATGCGACGCGGGCGGGACGCCCGCGCTCCCGGGCCGTGTTCATCGCGGCGTGGTGCGCCATGCGCATGACCGTCTCACGTGAACCTACGCCCCTGGCGAGGGGGGTGGGGAAACCCGGTTTCCCCATGCCCCCACCCGGTGGGAGGGTCTGGGAGGGCGCAGCCCTCCCAGGAAGCACGTACCCATCAACTGGAGTTCGACGTAGCCCTATCGTCGGGCTTGCGCTCCGGCTGGTTGCGCGGGGGCGGGGTGGTGACCGCAAGCGGCACGGCCGGCTGTGGAGAAGGGGCGGGAGCAGGTAGAGGGGGTGCTGCCCGCCGGGCGCGCACGAACCCGGCCACGCCCCGGATCACCACCGTCACGCCAGTGGTGACGACCAGCGCCAGCACGAACCACGGCAACCATAGCAGTAGCACCCGGGCCAACGGGGAGGTTGCCAGCAGATCGGCTACGGCGCGGTCGACCCAGGCCGCCTCGGCGAAGCGCAGCAGGTAACTGGCGATCAGGGCGCCGTTCAGCGCCCCCAGCAGCCCCCCCACCACCCGATCCAGCGCCTGCCGGGAACGGCTCTGCGCGGGCGCCCGGGGCAGCAGCGCGCTCCCACCGTAGCCGATAATTGCTACCGTCAGGAGAAATATGGCCGCCACCAGCAGGAAGGTGGGCAGCGCCGGCAGTTCGGGTCGCAGCGTCTCACGAATCCACGCTCCCAGGCGCTGGTTCCACAAATCGATCAACACGGCGGCAAGCAATGTCCCGGCGATCGCCACGAACCCCGCGCGCACGCCGCGCGCCAATCCGATCAGGCCGAGCAGGCCGATGCCCACCGCCACAGTGATGGTCAAGAACATCGCTGTCTCCTCTGCCGCGACACCGGCACCACGCTGACGCCGTCACGGCTCATGGCCCGCGGGTTCTTGCCGCCATGGCGAAAGAACCGCAGCCTCTGCGCAGATTGTAGCACACTGGCCGCTGGATGAACGGCGCGAGGCGGGGCGAAGCATCGGCGCAGCCAGTGCTTCGACCCTGTGACCGGCGTTGTCTGGCAAACATGCTATAATGCCAGCGCGCTCGCCGCCAGCGTTGCCCGGCCTGCTCGCCGCCTGTGCTCTCCCTGGCGCTTCCTGCCGCGGTGGTCCGGCAGTGCAGAGCAGGGGCCGACGTGATAGGGAAGGAGACCGTTATGGTACGTGTCGCAATCAATGGCTTTGGCCGGATCGGTCGGCAGAGCTTTAAGGCGATGCTCGAGTATCACCCCGACGAGTTCGAGATTGTCGCCATCAACGACCTCACCGACAACGAGACCCTCGCTCATCTCCTGCGCTACGACTCGACCTACGGTCTCTTCGATGGCGAGGTGACGGTAACGGAAGACAAGCTCATCGTAGATTACGACGATAACCACTACGAGATCGAGGCCCTTGCTGAACGCGATCCCGCTCAGCTTCCCTGGGGCGCTATGGGGGTGGATATCGTCATCGAGTCGACCGGGCGGTTCACCGACGCCGAGAAGGCGCGGGCGCACCTGCAGGCCGGGGCGAAGAAGGTGCTGATCACTGCGCCTGCCAGGGGCGAAGATCTGACCATCTGTCTGGGCGTCAATGAGTCGAGCTATGACCATGCCCGGCATCACATCATCTCCAACGCCTCTTGCACCACCAACTGCCTCGCCCCTGTCGCCAAGGTGCTCAACGATCGCTTCGGTATCCAGCGCGGCCTGATGACAACCATCCACTCCTACACCATGGACCAGAACTTGCAGGACAACGTCCACAAGGATCTGCGCCGCGCCCGCGCCGCTGCGATGAACATGGTGCCCACCACGACCGGCGCGGCGAAGGCCGTGGCCCTGGTCATTCCCGAATTGAAGGGCAAGTTCCACGGCTATGCCATCCGCGTCCCGACGCCCACCGTCTCGGTGGTAGACTTCGCGGTGCTCCTTGACCGGCCTACCACGGTGGAGGAGATCAACCAGGCCTTCATCGAAGCCAGCGAGAGCGAGGAACTGGAGGGGATTCTGGGAGTGAGCGAGGCTGAACTGGTCAGCAGCGACTTCATCGGCACGACCTACAGTTCCGTCGTGGACCTGCCGCTGACCCACAGTATGGGCGACGATTTCTTCAAGATTATCGCCTGGTACGATAATGAGTGGGGCTATTCGGTGCGCGTGGCCGACCTGACCGCCTATCTGGCCGATCACTTCGAGTAGTGAGGTGGAAGGCCAGCGGCCCTTCACTAACCGGTTGTTGCGCGCCTGCGGCGGGAAGACCGTGGGCATTTCGCCCGGCCGCCACGGGCGCGATAGGGGGAGATGCGGGGAGGCAATGCCTCCCCGCGCCCCGCCACGGCATACGTTCCGTGGATGAAAAAGGTTGTTCTTGCGAGGGTCCAGCCCTCCCAAACCCTCCCACCGGGTGAGCGTATGGGGAAACCTGGTTTCCCCATCCCCCTGCGTGAGAGCTGCGCCCTCCCAATACCCTCGAGGTGTTTTCAGCTCAAAGGTTGGGCGCGAGGATACGCCCCCGACGGCCCACCGTCCGCACCAGGATCGGTCCCTCCTGAAGCAGTTTCACCTCCGCGGCGCAGTGCGGGCAGATCGCCAGATGGTGCGATACGGCAGCAGCGTCGCCTGGATCCAGCAAGCCCTGGCAATAGTCCACCAATGTATCGGTTGGCGGGCAGTGGAGTCGATAGAGCCGGCGCAACAGATACGTCTGGAGCGCGCGTAGATGCATCACCCGCGCCATACAGACCGGACAGGCTTGCAGGTGGGCCAGTGTCGCCTCGTCCGCCTCGCCATCGGCCGCCGCGATCAAGGCACTGCTGCCCGGAGGCGCTGGACAGATGCACCGCTGTTCCCACTCCTCATCATTGGTCATACCCTGCGCTCCTGAGTTGACGGTCGGCTACCAACTCCGCCTGTACTGTATGAAACGCAGTTTCATACGGTTTTTACACAATTTTATCATTTGTAGTATAGCGCATCTTTGTCCGACCAGGGTATGCCATCAGCCGTCCATGCGGCTCCGCCGCACACGAACAGGATGAAAAGAGGTTTTTCCTGGGAGGGCGCAGCCCTCCATTTTCATCCCGTCGGGGTGCGGTGCAGCCGCATGGATGGCCGATTGCGCAGGGCCGATCCTCGCGCTACCATTCTACGCGGGGCGGGCCGATTCGACAATCAACGACGAGCGACAGGGCTTCAGGGTCGGTTGACGGCGGCCCACTGCGCCGGAGCGCGGGCGCGCGGCGTTCACCGTCGTCAGGGCGGGAGATGGGCGCCGCGGTGGCGCGAGGGCGATGAAACTGTGGCGGTGTACAATAGGAAGGGTGGGAAACCGGGTTTCCCCACGCCCCTGCCGGCGTTGCTCCCGGGGTGACGCCGCGAAGCGCCCTTCAGGAGGTCAACGATGATCATCCGCTCAATGCTCGTGCTGGCGCTGCTCCTGCCTCTCGCCACCGCTAACCCGGCGTTCGCCTCCCCCGCCTTTCGCCGGGTGTGGGAGCGCACCGACTATCCCGTGCAGCAGGGCCGGGGTGAGCATGCCTGGATCTGGGGGCCGGGACCGTTCACCGCCGGGATCAATGAGGCGTTCCAGCACGGCGCCTGGTCGTCGCGACTGGTGCAGTACTTCGACAAGGGACGGATGGCGATCAACGATCCTGCCGGCGACCCGCGCAACCCCTGGTTCGTCACCAGCGGCCTGCTGGCCCGCGATATGATTGATGGGCGGGTGCAGATCGGCAACGCCGATTATGTGGCCCTGCCGCCGGCTGCCATCCCCGTGGCCGGCGACCCCGACACCGCCTTCCCTACCTACGCCGATCTGCGCGCCTATGCCCGCGCCCAGCCGCGCCTGGGCCTCGGCGACGCCGTGGCCGAGCGGCTCACGCCCCGGGGCCGCGTGCCGGCCCCCGAGTTCGCCGATCTCGCCGCTGCGCGGATCGCGCAGGTCGCCAATGGCTACGGCATTCCCCGCGCCTTCTGGGAGTTCCTCACCCGCGGCGGCACGGTCTACCGCGATGGGCGCTTCGCGCGCGCGACGCCGCTGTTCGACTGGCTCTACATCGCCGGGTACCCGATCGCCGACGCCTTCTGGGTCCGCGTTCCGGTCGCCGGCGTGCCCCGCGATGTGATGGTGCAGCCCTTCGAACGCCGGGTGCTGACCTACAACCCCGCCAATCCGCCGCGCTTCCAGGTGGAGATGGGCAATGTGGGCCGGCACTATTACCGCTGGGTCTACGAGTTGCCCTTCGCCGACGGGCGGCAGGCCCTGATCACCGCGCCTGCCCGCGACAGCGTGGTCGGAAGCCCCCTGGTGGTGCAGGGTTTCGAGCGCGGGATCGCCTTCGAGGCAGCCATCGGCGTGCGCCTGCGCGCCGCCGGCGGCCAGGTGCTGGCCAGCGCCTACACCATGGTGCAGCGGCCCGACATCGGCGTGCCCGGGCCGTTCTCCACCACCCTGGTCTTCAGCGAACCCGAAACCGCCACCCCCGGCACGGTCGAGGTGGTGGTCGAATCGGCTGCCGATGGCTCCGAGCGGATCATCGCCAGCCAGCCGGTGCTCATCGGCGGGCTGGCCGGCGACCTGGCCCGCGCCGTGGCCCTGGCCCGCGAGGATCTGGCCGCGCGGACGGAGATCTGGCCCGAACGCCTCGGCATCCGCTTCGCCGAGGACGTCATCTGGCCTGATAGCGCCCTGGGGTGCCCCGCGCCGGGCCAGGGCTACCTCCAGGTGCTCACCCCCGGCTTCCACATCGTCCTCGAAGCGGCCGGCCAACCCTATGACTACCGCGCCGACCGCCGGGGAACGCTGATCCTCTGTCAGGACCTGCGCCCCCGGGCGCCGATCGGCACGCCGCTGAGCCTGCCGGCGGGGGGCGCGGCGAGCACCCTGCCGCTGCACGTCGAGGCGCGCCTGGAACGGGCGGGCGAACCGCTCACCCTGCGGCTGGTCCTTGAGAGCGGCCAGAGCCTGAGCCAGACGGTCACGCCCCTGACGGCGCCCGATGGCGCGGGCCTGGTCCTCGACAGTCTCTGGCCACCGGCCGGGCCCGCGCGGATCAACACCCAGCGGGCCATCATGCAGATCCGCGACCGCCAGGACCGGCTACTGGCCGCCCGGCTGGTGACGATCCTCGGCCCGGACGACCCGCTGGCGCGTCCGGTGGAACTCTACTGGCTGGCGGGCGAGCGCCTGCAGGTCGAGCAGCGCCACGTTCCGCGAACGTTGCAGATCGGCGCCGCCACGCTGGAGCAACTGCTCTGGGGGCCGCCGCCGGGCCTGGGGTTCAGCACGGCCATCCCCACCCCCGCCGAGGTGCTGAGCTACCCCGGTCGCCAGCCCGGGTGGGGCGCGCGGGTGCGCCTGCGCAGCCTGGTGATCCGCGACGGCGTGGCCACCGCCGACTTCTCGGCGGAACTGCGGGCCTACGGCGGCGGCGCGGCGCGGGTTATGGCCATTCGCCAGCAGATCGAGCGCACCCTGCGCCAGTTCCCCGCCGTGCGCGAGGTGCGCATCGCGATTGAGGGGCAAACCGAAGGGGTGTTGGAGCCGTAGCGCCCCACGGAGGCGCGCGGGAAACGCCGAGGTGACCATCGTTCGCAGCGTTCAGCCCCCCTCCCAGCCTCCCCCCGCTGGGGGGGAGGAGCCGAACTCCCGCCCCCAGCGGGGGAGGGTCAGGGAGGGGCCGTCACCGTGCCCGCGCTCCCAGGAGCAATGTAAACACGTACGCAGGAGGAAGCCTCATGGAGCCACGCTACGAACGGATCTCACGGAGCCTGGTGGCGCGCCATCCCAACCCGATCGGGGTAGTCGAGTTTTATGGTGGCCAGTTCTTTGGCCAGCTTCCGGCGACGAGTTACGACTACTTCCTGGGCATGCTCTTTCACGCCGGGTACACGATCATCGCCGTGCCCTTCACCTTCGGCTTCAACCACACCGAGATCGCCGAAATCCTGCTCATCGAACGCGACCTGGTGCGCGCGGAACTGCCCGAACTAGCCGGCGTCCCCCATTTCTGGGTCGGCCACAGCCTGGGCTGCAAGTTCATCGCTTTGTTGGAGGCCAACACCGACCCGGTCAGCGGCATGTTCGCGCCCCCCGGCCTCGTCACCGCCGGCATCCGGCGCGGCATTCTCGACGAACCCTCATTGCTGCTGGCCCCCGACATCGGCGATACCGACTCGGCGCTGCCGGTGCCGATTGTACCGGGCATCCTCGATGCCCTGGGCCTCGGTGTGCGCCCCACCCGCGCCGAAACGCAGCGCCTGATCATCGACAGCAACCTGTTCAACCTGACGGCGCTGATCTCCTTCGAGCGCGACCGCGTGGCCGGCAACGCTTCCGAGCCGCCCGAGACGAGCGATGTGGCCTGGTTCCTCCAGACCCTTGGCGCGCGCCCCGAAGGCCGGCTGCTCCACGAGGAGTTGCCGGGCGGCCACCTGGTGCCCTTCGGCATTCGCTTGAGCGACCTGGTGTTTGAACTGGACCCGCGGCTTGGCCTGTTCCCGGCGGAGCCGCCCGCCGAGTTGGAAGCGACGGCGGTGCGGCTGCTCGGCGAACTCGACCGGCGCCGCGCCGTGGCCGTGCAGCAGCGGATGGTGGCCAGAAAGGGATGAAAGCCCTATGGCAGGTTCGGCCTGGTTATGGCGGCGGAAAGAGGGCCAGCCACCATAGGCGCCAGTTCTCGAGCGGTGGCGGCGCGGCTGCCGGGGCAGGCGTCGCGGTGGACGCGGAAGGCGAAGCCGCAGCGGGGGCTTCACGGGGGAATATCACCACATCGCCCTCACGGGCGTAGCCGAGCTGTTCACGGGCGATCCGCTCGACGTAGACATCGGACTCGGTGAAGGCCACGGCGGCCTCGAGCACCGCGTTCTCCGCTTTGATGCGCGCGACCTCGGCCTCGATGTCGGCGCGGCGGCTCTCCAGGCGGGCGCCCTGCAGCACCTGGCCGACAAAATTGGCCGCCAGCACGGCGATGAGGATGATCATGATCCCGCCGAGGGCCAGGGAGAGGACCGAAACCCCTTGCAACCGAAACAACCCGCTGAACCGCCGGAACGGCGGCTGGCCGGAGCGGGCAACCGGGCGACGCCGCGGCAGCGGGCCGAAGATGCGGCGGGTCGCGTGCTGCAGGCGTCGCTTCATAGGCATGCGTAGAGTCGCGCGGCGGAAGCGGTTCCCGGCACTACTGCCAGGCCCGCAAGCACCTGGCTCGGGACCATGCGAACGCGAATGACCCCGGTTACCCTTCGCTCGGGCGCGGCGCCTGGAGCAAGAGCGGCTCGTCAATGTTGGTCGTCATCGCGCTCTGGCCCCGGAAGAGACCGCCTGGCTCGATGTGCAGCGCCGCGGTGGTGATGTCGCCCCACACCTTGCCGGTTGGCGAGATCTCCAGTTGCTCCACGGCGGTAATCTCGCCCTTGACCGCGCCGGAGACGTGGACATTCTGGGCCTTGATCGTGGCGATCACCCGGCCAGTCTCGCCGACGATCAGGTTGCCCAGCACCTCGATATCACCCTCGACCGACCCATCGATACGGATATTGCCATCGGACGTCAGGGTGCCCTGGAAGCGGGTATTGGCGCCGATGATCGTCTCGGGCTTGCCATTCAGTGTTGAGGGAGCAGGCTGGGATCTCTTGTTGCTGCCGAACATGCGTGCGCATCCTCCTCAGTTTGCCCCGGATGCGTGACGGGCGGGGCGCGCGGGCGTCCGCCGTCAACGCTTGACTGATTATAAACCACCTGGGGGCCAATGGCAAACGCTCAAGGCGCCAGGCGCTCGATCAGCCAGCCCCCTTCCGGCGCGCGCCGGTAGCGAAGACGGTCGTGGAGGCGATGCGGGCGCCCCTGCCAGAACTCGATCCACGCCGGCTTCACGCGGTACCCGCCCCACCAGGCCGGACGTGTCACCGGCCCCTCGCCAAAGCGCCGGGTTACCTCCTCCAGCCGGGCCTCCAGTTCCGCGCGCCCGCCGATCACCCGGCTCTGCGGCGACACCCAGGCCCCTAGCTGCGCGCCCAGGGGCCGGCTGGCAAAATAGGCGTCGGACTCGCTCTCCGCCACGCGCGCGGCCGTTCCCTCGATGCGCACCTGCCGCTCCAGTTCCGCCCAGTAGAAGACCAGCGCCGCCAGACCCGTGGCATCGAGGTCCAGCCCCTTTGGGCTTTCATAGTTGGTGTAGAAGACGAACCCGTCGGCGTCGAAGCCTTTGAGCAACACCGTCCGCGCCGAGGGACGCCCCTCACGGCTTACTGTGGCCAGCGTCATCGCGTTCGGCTCCACCAGCCCGGCCCCGACCGCCTCATCGAACCAGAGCTGAAACTGCGCGATCGGATCGGCGCGCACCTCACGCTCATCAAGCCCGCGCAACTGGTACTCTTTCCGCAGTTCCTGGAAGCTCATCGTTACCTCCGCCAGTGAGCCATCGTTTCTCGCCGGGCGACCATGCCTGGTCGCCGTCGGGGGAGGGGTTGCCTCCCTATCCTCCCCCAGGGAAGTGTTCACATTGCTCCTGGGAGCGCGGGCAGCTTGCCCGCGGAGATGCCACGAGGGCCGGATGCCCGCGATCCCAGGCGCGGGTGTTACCCCAGGTGTGAACCGTTCCAGGAGAGCCTCCCTTTCCCTGACCTGCCCGCCAGACGAGACCGGCGCGGGCTCGGCAAATTATAGCATACGCCTGTGGATTGCTGCGCCGCGCGCCAACGGGACGCAACAGGGCTTTCCCGAGCCGGGCCGCGCCCGCGGGAGGGCCTGGCCCTCACGCAGGGGGCTGGAGAAACCGGGTTTCCCCGGCCCCCTGCCCGCGGGAGGGTTTGGGAGGGCTGCGCCCTCCCAAGAAGAACCTTTTTTCATACCGTCGGTGTGCGGCGCAGCCGCATGGAGGGCTAACGTGAACATACGCCCTCGGCGAGGGGTGTGGGGAAACCCGGTTTCCCCATCCCCCACCCGGTGGGAGGGTGTGGGAGGGCGCAGCCCTCCCAGGAACAACCCTATGTTCATTACGGCGTTGTGCGGCACAGCCGCAGGAGGGCTGAAGTGACCATCGTGCGCCGCGTGCTGCCCCCCTCCCGGCCTCCCCCAGCCGCGGGGAGGCGCCGGGTTCCCGCCCCGGCGGGGGAAGGTCGGGGAGGGGGCCGGCGCCGTGCCCACGGCGCGAGGCCACGGGCTGAGGACCGGGGAAACCCAGGTTTCCCCGGATCACTTCGTTGGGAGGATGGATCTAGCCTCAATACGTTTCAACGAAGGTGACTGCCCCCTCCCCAGCCCTCTCCCGCTGGGGGAGGACTGGGGAGGGGGGCTGCGGCGTCGCATGCGCTTATTTGATAACCATACCTTTAGCGCGCCACCAGCGGCAGGTACAGGAGCAAGGGGGTCTCCGGTGACGGCGTGGGGGTCTCCGGTGACGGCGTGGGGGTCTCCGGTGGCGGGCCGGTCACCGTGAAGTTGATCACCCAGGGCTGGTTGGGCGTCGGTTGGGCGTTCTGCTCCTCGCCGCGGTTATTGGCCTCGCCGGCCGGTCCCTCGTTGACGTAATTCCACGGGTCAATCAACACCGCCACGGCGTAGTTGCCCGGCTGGCGGAACAACTCGCGCACGTCCTCAAGCGGCACGCCAACCACCCCGTTGTTCTGGATCAACTGGCCCCGCTCGTCGCGCACCCGCGTCCAGCGTTGCGGGTTGCCGGTCGGATCCGTCCCGGTGCGCAGAAGCATCTCCGCGCCCGCCGTCATCTGATACTTGAACACCTGGTACATGGTCACCACGCAGTCGGGGAAGGTCATATCGTTCATAGGCACTGCGGGGATGTTGCCGACGTTCAGCGTCGGCGGCGGCTGCCCCACGTCGGTGCGCCGGACGCACAGCCCAACCCAGAAGCCGGTGTTGTCCGCCGGGCCGGATGAAGCCGGGATGGTGTACGCAAGGCCCTGGGTATTCAAGTTCTGGATGCGCACGCTGAAGGTTGCTACCCTACCGCGATCATCCATGGTGGCCGCCAGATCCTGTAAGCGGATGTCGGGCGTGCCGGTAGGCAGCATCTTTTCCAGCGCCACGCGGAACAGGCGCGGGGTGTCGCCGGCGCCCCCGGCCCCCGGCTGAGCCGCCTGGTCGCCGCTCAGGCCGTTTTGCAGGAAGCGCGCTCGATACTGCAAACAGGTAGCGACAAGGTTGATGTCGCGCAGCGAGAACACATTCTCGCCGCTGGCGCGGCTGTAAAAGTTGGTGTTGGCGTCACCGTCAATGGTGGTCCACTGCGCGTTCGCGGGGAACACCGACTCATCGGGGCAGTTCGGGTTCGCGCCGTTGACGGTCCGGAACTGGAGCACCACGTCGGCATTGGGGTTGTTCTGGCGGGGCACCTCGGCGTACCAGCGGATGGAG
>DAOTYR010000104.1:0-6523 GCA_034434655.1 Chloroflexaceae bacterium | reverse complement strand
CGGGGCCAATGCCGGCTGCCGTGGCGACCCGGGACGTCTGCGCGGCCACCGCCGGCCCCGTATCGATGATCGTCGCTTCCGGCGCGGCCGCGGCGATCAGCGGGCGCAGCGCCGGGAAGTGGGTACAGCCAAGCACCAGTGTATCCACCCCACGGGCGCTGAGCGGCTCGACACACGCCGCGACCACCGCGCGGGCGCGCGGCCCGTCGAGTTCGCCGTCCTCCACCAATTGCACCATCGCCGGACAGGCCACCGTCACCACCTCGGCTCCGTAGGCAAAACGCTCGCGCAGGCGCTGAAAGCGCTCACCGCCCAGGGTGCCGCTGGTGGCCAGCACGGCCACGCGGCCGGTGCGGGTTGCCGCAACCGCCGGCTTCAGCCCGGGCTCCATCCCCACGATGGGTACGCTGAGCCTGGCGCGGAGAACCTCGATGGCGGCCGAGGTAGCGGTATTGCAGGCGACGACGACCACCCCGGCCCCCTGCTCGACGAGCCAGGTAGCGCAGGCCAGGGCCCGCGCCTGCACCACCTCCGGAGGGAGCGGGCCATAGGGGCAGTAGGCGGTATCGGCGAGGTAGAGCAAATCGTGGCGGGGCAACAGCGCCCGCACGGCCCGCGCGACCGACAGTCCGCCTAACCCGGAGTCAAAGAGACCAATCATCTCACCCGCCAGCGGCACCATCGCCCTCCGCCGGCGGCTGCGGCGGTTCGGGCTGCGGCGGCGCTACCGGAACGAGTTGCCCCTGATCCGGCGCTTCGGGCGCCTGACCATCGGCAGGCGGGGGCGCGTTGGGATCAGGGGCGGGCGTGGCGTTCGGATCGGGCGTGGGCTGGTAAGGGATCGGCCGCCCGTCGGGGCCGAGGTCGGCCGGATTGACCTCGTAGATATTTGGCCAGGGCTTGAACTTCGTTTCAAACAAGCGCCGCTCGATAACCTGACCGTCACGTTCGATCACCCGCGTAAACTGGATGGTCATTCCGCCGCGGGCCTTATCGCTCTGGCGAATGGAGCCTCTTGGCCGCCGGGGATCGGGAACGTAGCGCGGCTGGGTCGGCGCGGGTATGCGCTCGGTGATGGTTGGCCCGATCAACGACACCTTGCGCCCATCGCTGGTGCCGTAGATCCGCACCTCGGCCAGGGCCCGGCCTGGATCGGCCAGCGTCTGGATGAGCAGCCAGTTGCCAGTATCGTTGAGAAACTTCAGATCGAGGGCCCCGGTGAAGATGGTCGCATCCATGCCCGGACCATCGCCGTACTCGCCGAACCCGTACTTATCGTACCAACTGATGTAGAACGAATGGCCCCAGCGTTCGGTGATCGGCAAACCGGCCCAGAAGGCGGCGCGGAACATCGTGGTCGAGTCCTGGCAGATCCCCCCGCCCCACTCGAGCTGGGTGCGGTTCTGCACGATGGCGTAGCCTTCAACAAAGCCGTTGGAGGCGTCAATGCGACCGATCGTATCGTTGAAGGAGAACTCCGCCCCCGGCGGAACCAGAACGCCATGGAGCAGGCGCATGCCCGCCTGAATGTTGGTGACGCGATAGGCCGCCGAGCCGCTGAAGTCACTGCGCCCCACGGCGAGCAACTCGGTGATCCCAAGTTGATCGAGATTGGCGGCGGTGACCGGCAGCGACTCCTGGCTCAGCGGCAGGGTCACCGCACGGGCGGTGGCGGGCGCGGCGAGGGCCGCAAGCAAAGCTTCCTCGGCCTGCGCTACATCGATTTGCTGTCCAGGAACGCCCTCCTTGAAGATGCGCAGATCGCCCCCGTTCCAGTCAACCCGGGGCAAACGGCCAGGGATTGCGGTCCGTTCGGCCAGATCGGCGAGTTTCGTCCGCAACCGCGCCCGATCCACGGTGACCGCCAGCCTGTCACCCGTGGGACCCGCCTGGCGTTCCACGCGCACCAGACGCGCGAGATCCTCCAGCGTCCAGACGATCGGCGTCCGGGCGCCCTCGACCGTGATGGTGATCGGCCCGGCCAGCAGACGGGCAAGCTCCTCGCGGGCAGCCTGGACGGCGCCATCGCTCAGGCGGGGAGCCACGGCGCGGGTGCGCAACGCAACGGTCTGGGGGACAAGACTCTGCAGCGCGGTGGTCAGTTCGCGCAGGGTCTCATTGATCAGCACCTGCTGGCCGGCGGCGGCGGGGGTCACGGCAATCAGCGCGCCGTCGAGCGCGATGCGGGCGTCGGACGCCGGGCGTTCGACCTGCACCGCGCGGCTCAGCAGGTAGGCCTGCATCACTGCCTGATCCACCGTCAGATGCAGCGGCAACTCCAGACCGTCACGGTATACGGCGAACACCTCACCCAGATTGGTGAACGGATCGTGGCCCCGACCGGCGAGATAGGCCTGTTCGACGGCGCGATCGATCTCCAGGCTCACGCCCAGTTCCGCCAGGGTGGGCGTCCAGATCTGGTCGCCGTAGGTGAGGGTCACTGGTTGGGCCAGGAAGGAAGCGAACTGCCGTTCCAGCGCGGCTCTGGCCATAGCGGGCGTCAACTCGCCAACGGATACACCACGAACGCTGACGTTGGGATAGATTTTACCAGCATAGCGCCGGTCAAGCGCCACGAGGGACCCGGCGACGGCAAGGGCACCGACGAGTAGCAGGAGGACAAGAATGTGCCAGACCCTCCTCCCGCCCCTGCGAGGCATCCTCGGATGGGCAGTCGACAGGCCGCCTGGACGACCCTGATCGAAAACCTGGTCGGCGATCTCAGAAAGTGATGGGTACTGGACGTGCTCCTGATGGATGCGGCCAGATGGCGAACCGAGGAGTGAGGAATGCTCGACCGACACCGGAACCTCCCACGAAAACCGCGCAACGAAGGTATGCAGTAGCAACTATAGCGGCAAGGTATTACCATTGTCAATGACGATTGGCTTATGGGTCCTCCAACGCGACTGCGCATCGGCGGGGTTGCCAGGGCCGTAGTCCCCCGCAATTTCCCGTTCCAGGGAAACGTCGCGTTGTCGCGTGAGCGCCGCCGATGACCCGGTCAGGATCGGTTCGCGTGGTACAATGCCTTTGCTTCGGAACATAACGGGACGTACGCGGTGGAGGGGTGCGGAGAGGCTGCGCCTCCCCGTGGGAAGGCGACTGCGTAACTCCTGAAAATAAGGTGTGGGAAGGAGCAACCCATGGCACAGGCGGCGAAACGCGCCGCAGAGGCGCATGAGGCGAGTCCAATGGTGGAGCCATCCTCAACCCTTGAACGGCTCACCGCCGCGACGCGCCACATCGCCCTGCTGGCGGCAATCATCGCGACCTGCGGGAGCCTGTTCTTCAGCGAGGCGCTGTTCTGGATCCCGTGCAAACTCTGCTGGTACCAGCGCATCCTGATGTACCCGCTGGTCCCGATCCTGCTGGTCGGGATCGCCCGCGACGATCGCGGCATCCACTGGTACGGGCTGCCGCTGTCGCTCGCGGGCATGGCCGTATCGCTGGCGCACTACCTTGAGGTGCTCGGCATCATCCCTCCGTCGGCATGTGTGGGCAGTGTGCCTTGCAGCATCGATTACCTGACGCCGATCCTGACCGGGCCGCTGTCGTTTATCAAGATCCCCTTTCTGGCCCTGGTAGCCTTTGCCATTATCAGCGTCATGCTGGGCAATTACGCCATTGCCGGGGCGCCGCCCACCCCTCCGGGCCAGCGCCGCGCCACCGTGATCACCGCCGTCGCGATGGTCGTGGCGACGATCGCCGTGTTTCTCTTGCTTGGGTTGCTGTGGTAACACGAAACACCAACGTCGCTTTTTTCTCGCATTTGACAATCCTGTCAGATCACGCGGCCTGAGCCATGCTATACTTCGCCGTACAACGAGAAGGGATACGGGTTGCGCGGGGAACGCAACCGGGAGGAAAGCCACACCAGCTAGAGCACGCAAGCGCAAGGGCTCCGCGGTAACGCGGAGTTGACGAGGTGGAGGTTCCTCGCCGCGAGGCGAGGCTAAGGGTGAGACGGGGTCGCGGGCAGCCTGTGGCCCCCCCGATACCGTCAAACCGGCAACGCGGCCGAAGCTGCACCGGTCACCCGAACATCGAGAGATCAGCGGATGCCTCCCAGGCGCCGGCGCCGCCTGTGAGCGGATGGAACAATGCCTCCCGGTAACGGGCAGGACAAGGCCAGCCGCAGCGACCCCCACAGATACACTTCCCCACGGATCGGAACCCCGACACAGGACGCATCGCGCCCGGCTTTGAAGCAGGCGCGTCTGGCTTCGCCGTGCTAGTAGCCCACCGGCATGGCTGGCGCAGGCTTGTTGTGTCCTGATGGACGAAGAAGTTCCGTCTCGCTCTGCCCCTGCCCGATGGTGAAGATGGGAAGGGCGACGCCCTTCCAGGCGCATCCTTTTCGCATTCCCGGTAGGATACGCGGCGCCTTCGCGCACCCGCGCGGCAAGAAACGAGGGTTCCCGGGAGGCGCCGCCCTCCTACCATCTTAGATTGCGGATGGGAGCCGCTCCATGCAACAGGAAGCGCTCCAGCGCTCACGAGCTTGCGGTGTCTCTATGACGCTCTGGTATCCCGCCCTCAGGTGGCTACGAGGGCGAGACGTCCGCGATCCCGGGGCGTCCCAGGGCTTATTCGCGCTAAGACAAGGTTGGGAGGAGATTCACGGGTGCAGGGTTGCGCCCTATAGGCGCGAACGTAACGGGCGAGGGCTTCCTGAAGCGGCAACATGGGAGGGCACGCGCCCAGAATCGCCCCTGAAAGTCCGTCGAGAGCCGTAACCCCCGGGCTGTATCGCCCGCTGGCAAGCCGTCTGTGGCTTCACAGAGCCACACGCGTACGTTCGCGCTTATAGGGTTGCGCCCCCCTCCCGGCCTCCCCCCGCTTTAAGGGCGGACAGAATATCTGGGCTAACGCGGCTTCTGCCGCATCGGGACGCCCCAGCGCGCGGCTCTGGTTACCCCTCTCCCGCGCGCGGGAGAGGGGACGGGGGGTGAGGGCCAACCAGCGCATCCCAACGCCATAAAACCCCTCGACGCTCATGTGTTCTGTCCGCCCCTGAACCTCCCCCCGCTGGGGGGAGGTTCAGGGGCGCTTTTCCAGCGCTGAGAGGAGATTCACGGGTTGCAGGGGTGCAGCGGCGACATCCTCCCCGCCATCACACCAATCCGCGCACCGGGCGGAACGAAGGGCCAGCGCGCTCAGCGTTCGGCCAGGAGCATGGCGATGTAGTTGAGGGTGGCGCGACGGGCCTGGGGATGCAACTGGCGCCACAGATCGAGCAGTCGAAGCTCATCGGATGGGCTAACAGCGGATGGGGTGAGAGAAGCCAGTGCAGGAGCGCCTGGGAGCGGGGCGTGGTTTGGCCCGGATGACGGGGCGGCAAACTCGGCGGTCGCCGGAGCGGAGACCGTCGTGGGGCGCTCTTCGGCGGCGGGCCGGGCGGGTGCAAGGGCGCCGCCGTGCTGCTGCACGGTATTGGCGATAATCACGCTGGCCATTTCGTAGGCCGGCACCCCGAGCACCTCGGCCAGGCGCCGGGCCTGATCGGCATCGGGCAAAGTCTGATTGTGCAGATAGTTGCGCAGCGCCCCATCGCTGATTTTGGTCGCGCGGGTCAGTTTGGCGCGCGAGAAGCGGCCCTCCATTTTCGCCTGGAGCCACTCACCGAAGTTTGGAGCAGCGGTGGGCGCGAGTTGCATCCGGCGTCGCACTTCCTCCACGGGCATATCGAGGGCCTCGCCGATCAACTCGAGGGTGCGTTGGCGAGGGCGCTGGGAGGTGCCACTGATAAACTGTCGGAGCGAAATCGCGCCAACATTGATCGATTGGGCATAATTGCTGAGCGACTGACCGTTCTCCATTGCCGCGTAAAAGAGCAATACCGACAGAGGCGCATTCTCCGGAATAGTGCCATTGTATGGCATAGCCAGACTCCTACCGAGCCACAAACGGCCCTCAAAGCATCACGGGAAACCTGATAGCACCTGTCCACCATGCTGGCGATCACCGCTACGTTGCCGGTGCGCGGCCACGCGGCTGCAAGCGGGAGGCATGTCGTTCAAAGGGATTTGAAAGCTTCGAACCTCCGCGCAGATGGAACATGACAACCTGGCATTGCACGCCGCCAGCGACGCAAAAACAAGGCCGAGTGAAGAGAACAGCCCGATCACAGGCCGCAAATCTCGGCGCGCGTCGTCTACCCTGGTCGCGATATGCTTCCTCTGATGGTTCTAAGGTGATAGTATTAGCTATTATCGCGAACTATTGGCAGTATACGTCAACAGATCTATCCTGTCAAGTATTGGGTGGGATTATGTTCATAGAAACACCATACCCGTCGCTGATCAACACGGTTTTCTGTGTCTGGTCGGCCATCGTTGCTTCGAGGGTTGCACAGAAGGAAGGTCTACGAACATAGCTCGGGCTGTGTTACAATCGGTTTGGCGCACAGGCGCGGCCGCACCCATCAGTGCGCCTCAGGTGACCATCGTTCGCAGGGTTCCGCCCCCTCCCAGCCTCCCCCCGCTGGGGGGAGGAGCCGGGTTCCCGCCCCCAGCGGGGG
>DAOTYR010000103.1:0-8990 GCA_034434655.1 Chloroflexaceae bacterium | reverse complement strand
GCCGTCAGCAAAGACCACAACCAGTCTCGCCGCGCGGAGAATATCGGCGAGTGTCGTCTCATCACGCGACATACAGCGCCTCAGGAGCTCTATAGATAACATGCGCGCTGGAGAGAATGGCATCGCGCCGAGCTATGTTCGCGCTGCGCTCAAGGGCGCGCCGGTTGATCAGATCGACCTTGCGTCCCAGAAGTTTTTCGATCTCATCAACCATCTGCACGCCGTCGAGCAGCCCCCAGGTCGCATCTGGTGCAAAGGTAGCCAGCAGATCGATGTCGCTCTGCGGCCCAAAATCGTCGCGTATTGCCGAGCCGAACAGCGCCAGTTCCGTGATCTTCCAGCGCCGGCAATACTCGGCGATTGCATCGAGCGGCAATGTCATGCTTACTGCGTTCACAATGACGCTCCCTACGATATGGCAGTCTTTTGTTTGCCTGGATTATAGCACTGAGCACCAGCAGGGGAGGTTGGGAGGGGGCCGCGCCGCGCGCAGGGCCTTATTTGCAAGGTATTGCCCCATAACTCAACCGTTCTGCGCCACCGGAAAAAAGGTGTCATATCAATATCAATTCCGGTTGAACAGCGTGCATGTGCGCCTTTGCCAGGTCCGATTGAGAGGCCATATACGGCAATCTACCATCCGAAATGGTATCATACCAAATCCAGTTGGCAGTTCCGCATTGTCGTTGCCGTCATCGCTCATCGTGACGCCATGTGCGGCAATCTGCAATCCAAAATCTGCAATCGGAAATGGTATCACACCACCACAAGCGCCTCGCCATTCGCCTGCGAGTCGGGGCTGGCCAGGCGCAGCACGACCGCCGCTACTTCCTCGGGCGTCACGGGGCGGGCCTGGTTGCCTGCGGCCAGCAGCGCGGCCCGCGCCTCGTCCGCCGTGCGGCCGGTCTTCGCCATCAGGTTGGCGACGGCCTCCTCCAGCATGGCCGTGTCCGTCCAGCCAGGGCAGACGGCGTTGACGCTGATCCCATGGCGGGCCAGTTCGCCCGCCAGCGAGCGGGTCAGGCCGATCAGGGCGTGCTTGGAGGCGCTGTAGGCCGCCGAGTAGGGCATGCCCTGGAGTCCGCCAATCGAGGCGATGGTGATGATGCGCCCCCAGCCGGCGGCGATCATGTCCGGGGCCGCGGCTTTGCAGCAGTAGAACGCCCCGCTGGCGTTCACGCGCATGATCTGCTCCCAGAGGGCGTCGGAGGTGTCCGTCAGCTTCATGCTGGCGGTGATGCCGGCGTTGACGACGAGGATGCCGACCGGGCCAAAGGCGGCCCGTGTCGCCGCGAAGGCCGCCCGCACCGCCTCCGGGTCGCCCGTGTCGCCGGGCAGGGCCATGGCTCGCCCCCCCGCGGCGCCGACCGCCGCCACGGTCTCTTCCAGGCTGCCGGGGTTGCGCCCGGTCACCGCGACTGCCGCCCCCGCCCCGGCCAGGGCCAGGGCCACTGCCCGCCCGATCCCCCGTCCGCCGCCGGTAACCAGCGCGACCTTGCCTGCCAGTTCGTCCATGGTTCCTCCTACCCGGCGCTTCCGCCAGGTTGCGTGCCACGCTCGTTTCGCGGCGCGCCCTGTTGCGCCACCGTTCAGGCGAGGCGCGGAGGGCGCCGTAGGGGCGAACGGATCATTGCCCCTCGCGCAGCGTGAGCTTCCATCCGGTGCGTTCGGCGAAGGCCCGCGCCGCCGCGGCGATGGCCTCCGCTGGGGCCGCCCCTTGCACCTTGACTACCACTTCGCGGCTGGCGGCCTGGATGGCCGGCGCACCCAGCGGCGTCAGACCGGGCGGCAGGGCCTCCCGCGCCGCCTGCATCAGCGCCGCCTGGTGCGGCTGCGGCCAGAGACGCACCGTCCAGCCGATATAGGCGGCCAGCTCGGCCAGTTGAGCGGCGTACCTGGCCCGCGCCGCCTCGGGGAAGTGGAAGCGCAAGGTCACCACCAGGCTGGTCTGGTCGGCGCTGGCCTTGTAGCAGCCGCTCTCTGGCCCGAACCACGCGCGCGCCGTGTTCAGGACGAAGTTGAGTTCGCCGGGCGGCGTGCCCGGCGGCGGGGCGAAGCTCTCGCCCTCCGCCGGGGCCGGCGGCTCGCTCAGCCCCGGCGCGCGGATGCGCAGATGGAGTCCCGTCTGCGCCTGAAAGGCGGCCTCGGCGGCGGCGATGGCCCGCGGGTCGGCTTCGCCCGCGCAGCGCAGTTCGACCCGCCCCTCGGCGAGGTAGATCGCCGGGGCGCGCTCCGCGGTCAGCCCGGCAGGCAGGGCCGCCAGCGCCGCCGCCGCTACCTGGCCCTGGTGCGGTTGCGGCCAGACCTGCACCTCGACCCCCGCCTCGGCGGCGATCCGGGCGATCGCCGCGGCGTCGCGGGCAGCGGCGATGGCCGGGAAGAAGTAGCGCAGCGTCACCGCGCCGCTGTCGGGGTCCACGCTACGCTGGTAGAGGTCGGGCGCCTGGCCGAGGTGGCGCTCAACGACTGCCAGGATGCGGTTCGTATCCGGGCGCGGTCCGGCGCGGCGCGGGCCGCCGGCGGCCTGGACGCGCCGCACCTCGGCGGGGGCCAGCAGGCGCCACAGCCCCGGCGCGTGGGGCAGGGGCGCGAAGTGGGGGCTACCCGCCTCCAGCAGGGCTTCCAGCGCGGCTTCATCCGCCAGGGTGGCCGCCTCGCCGTGCCAGGCCCGCGCCAGTTCACGCACGCTCAGCGCCTGCACGCCCGTGCCGTCGCGCAGGGCCTCCCAGAGCCGTTCCAGGCCTGCGGCGTCGAGCGGCGCGCCGTTGCCAACCGGCGCGCCCGGCGCCGGCCGCGGCGGGGGCGCGACCACGCGCCGGCCGCCCCGTGGCGCCGCCTCCAGCGCCAGCCGCTGCCCGTCGCGGGGCGTCAGCACCGTCGCCAGGGCGCTCAGCCGCGCCGCCAGCGCCGCCCGCGCCTCGGCATCACCGTGGACCAGGGCGACCGTTCCGGGTTGCAGGGCGCGCACCAGGCCCGCCAGTTCATCGCCGTCGGCGTGGGCGCTGAGGCTGTAGCGGCCCACCTGGCAGGCCACCGCCACCTCGCGCCCGTTGAGGGTGAGCCGGCGCGCCTCGGGCGGGGCATCGGCCAGGTCGAGCAGCCGCCGCCCGGGGGCCTCATCGTCCAGGTAGCCGCTGAAGAAAATGGCCGAACGCGCATCGCCGGCCAGCCGCTCGGCGTACCAGACCGACGGCCCGCCGGTGAGCATGCCCGACGAGGCGATGATCGCCGCGGGTGGGCCGGCCAGCAGGCGCTCACGCTGCTGCGGCGTCTCGACCGGCTGCACCGTGCCGCCGAAGAACGGCTTGCCGCCGTTGAGCAGGTGGCGGCGCAGGGCCGGCGACAGCGCGTCGGGAAAGGCGGCGTAGGCGGCGCAAACCGCGCGCACCAGCCCGTCCACGGCGATGGGAAAGGCAGGAATGTGCCCGTCGCGCTGGGCGGCGCGCAGGATGAGCATGACCTCCTGGGCCCGGCCCAGGGCGAAGGCGGGGATGAGGCAGTGGCCCCCGCGGGCGATCACCTCGGCCACCGCCTCGGCCAGGCGGCGCTCCTCCTGGGCGCGATTGGGGTGCAGGCGGGCGCCGTAGGTGCTCTCCAGCACCAGCAGATCGGGGCGGCGCGGCGCGGGAACGGCCGCGCCCAGAATGGTGCGCTGCGGGGTGACGCTGACATCCCCGGAGATCACCAGCCGCCCGTCGCCGGCCTCGAAGCCCAGACTGGCCGCCCCGGCGATATGCCCGGCCCGCTGGACGTGGACGACGATGCCCGGCAGTTCGGGCAGGCTCTGGGCGCCCGGCGCCAGCGGGCGCAGCCGGTGCAGCGCCGCGGCCACCAGCCCCTCGTCGTAGAGCGGCAGTTCCAGTTCCTCGGCGGCGCGACGCGCCATGACCCGCACCGCGTCGCTCAGCATCACCTCCATCAGGCGCATCGTGGCCGGCGTGGCATAGATCGGCGTCGCCGGGAAGCGATCGGCGACCAGGGGCAGCGCGCCGATGTGATCGGCGTGGGCATGGGTGATCAGGATGGCGTCGAGCGCGACGCCGTCGAGGGCCGCCAGGTCGGGCAGCCGGTCGGCGCTGTCCATGCGCACGCCCGCGTCCACCAGGAAGCGCCGGCCTCCCAGGGTCACCAGGTGGCAGGTGGCCCCCACGCCGCCCGCCCCGCCAAGAAAGTGGATGTCCATACGTTTCCACGTTGGCGGAGGGAAACCTGGTTTCCCCCCGCCCGGTCGAGCACCTCAGGCATGGTTCGTAAGAGATGTGCCGTTCGCAGCGTTCCGCCCCCCTCCCAGCGTACGTGTTCACGTGTCTCCCGGGAGCGCGGGCAGCTTGCCCGCGGAGACGCGACGCGGGCGGGACGCCCGCGCTCCCAGGCGCGAGGGTTACCCCCGGTGTGAACAGGTAGCTCCCAGCCTCCCCCCGGCGGGGGGAGGCGCCGGGTTTCCTCCCCCGGCGGGGGAGGATAAGGGAGGGGGCGGTGCGGAACGGGGAGCGGAGGGAGGCGCGGCCTCCCCGCGCCCCGCCAACGGGAACGTAGGGGTGATGGTCTTTGAATACATCATCCGCTCTAGCCCGCGCAGGCGGACTTCGCATCCCGTAGCCGAGGGCTTTAGCCCCACGGCCAGCCCGGTATACCTGATTAATTTCTCAAAGACCACAACCATGGCCTAGCGAATCACCTCAACCCCGCCCATATAGGGCCGCAGGACCTCGGGCACGACGATGCTGCCGTCCTCCTGCTGGTAATGTTCCATAATCGCGATGATCGTGCGCGGCAACCCCAGGCCGGACCCGTTGAGGGTATGCACAAACTCCGGCTTCGCGCCCGGCTCGGGGCGGTAGCGCAGATTGGCGCGCCGCGCCTGGAAGGCCTCCACGTTCGAGCACGAACTGACCTCGAGCCACTCGCCCTGCCCCGGCGCCCAGACCTCGATGTCGTAGGTCTTGGCCGCCGCGAATCCCAGGTCGCCCGTGCAGAGCAAGCGGGTGCGGAAGGGCAGGCCGAGCAGCCGGCAGCACTCCTCGGCGTCGCGGCGCAGCTTCTCCAGCGCGGCGTAGCTGTTTTCGGGCTTCTCGAACATGTACATCTCGACCTTGTCGAACTGGTGGCCGCGCTTGATACCGCGCACATCGCGCCCGGCGCTCATCTGTTCCTTGCGGAAGCAGGGAGTATAAGCCACGTGGTAGATCGGCAACTGCGACGCCTCCAGGATCTCGTCGGCATAGATGCCGGTGATCGGCACCTCCGCCGTCGGCACCAGCCAGAGACCCGACTCCTCGTCGCGGTAGAGATTGTCGCGGAACTTGGGCAACTGGCCCGAACCCCAGAGCACATGTTCCCTGACCACGAAGGGCGTATAGATCTCTTCGTACCCCTGGCGCAGGTGCAGATCGAGCAGCCACTGGATGGTGGCCCGCTGGAGGCGCGCCCCCAGCCCGCGCATCACATAGAAGCGCGACCCGGCCAGCTTGACCCCCTGCTCGAAATTGATGATCCCCAGGGCTTCGGCCAGATCCCAGTGGGGCTTCGCGAAGGGCGGCGTGCGCGGCTCGCCCTCCTGGTAGACCACCGGATTATGGCTGTCGTCGCTGCCATCGGGCACATCGGGGTGGGGCAGGTTGCGGATCTCCAGCATGGCCGCCCGCTGCTCCTCCTCGACCCGGGCCACCTCGCGGTCGAGGGAACTGATCCGCTCGCCCACCTCGCGCATCGCAGCGATCTGCGCGTTCCGTTCGGCCTCGTCCTGCATGCGACTGATGGCCTTCGAGACCGCGTTGCGCCGGGCCTTCAGATCTTCCACCTCGCGCAGCAGGACCCGGCGACGCTCATCGAAGGCCAGCACCCGATCAACAACCGCCCCGTCAATCTCGAAGCGGGCCAGTTGTTGCTTGACATAATCGGGGTTCTCGCGCAGCAGCTTGATGTCCAGCATACCTGCAGCTCCTTATGTTCTTCAACCGGAGGGGTCCGGGCGGGCGCAGCTCTTCCAGCAACCCTCGGCCCGACCCTTCTATAGAACCGGGGTGGGTCGGGGAGGGAGCAACTCTCGCCGAAGCCTTCCGCTCCGGCGGGCCGGAGCGCGCGGGTCGGGCTACTTGCGACCCAACTGGCTCATCACCCGCATGACTTCGACCAGGGACACCCCTTCCAGCTCGCCCGCGTTCATCCCCTTGAACAGGCGGGTCAACTGCTCGCGCTGCGCCGGATCGGGCACGCGGTAGGCGGCGAAGAACACCTGATCGCCTTCACGGGCGAAAAACGCGGCGTAAGGTCCGCCGCCGCGGTCGAGGGCGGCATTGACGGCCCGCAGGACAATGGGATGGGTAATGGGGATCATATCCTCGCGGCTTTCCCAGCCCGTGGGCGCTTCTTCGTCCGTTTCGGTCTCCTCCTCGAGCGGGAGCGAGGCCCCCAGGCGCCGCTGCGGGGCGGATAGAGCCTCCGGGGGCACCTGGCCGATGCGCGAGGGAACGTTGCCCCAGGCCCGGTTGAGCATGTAGGCCGAAATCCCGATCGCCAGCAGACCGGCCAGGACGATAATGGCAATCGTTAGCAGATCCATAGGCGGCTCCCTGCGCGCAACCTAACGTGAAAATAAGCTGCTGGGGCAGGGGAAAGGGGAAACCCGGTTTCCCCTTTCCCCCACCCGCGGGAGGGTTTGGGAGGGCGCAGCCCTCCCAAGAATAACCGTATGTTCATTGCGGCGTTGTGCGGCGGAGCCGCATAGAGGACTGATGTGACCATCGTGCGCAGGATTCAGCCCCCCTCCCAGCCTCCCCCCGCTGGGGGGAGGAGCCGGATTCCCGCCCCCGGCGGGGGAGGGTCAGGGAAGGGGCTGTCACCGTGCCCGCGGAGACGCCATGCGGGCGGGCCGCCCGCGCTCCCGGTCTGTTTTCATCGCGGCGTGGTGCGCCATGCGCATGACCGTCTCACGTGACCATGGGGGAACCGGGTTCCCCCACGCTCCCACCCGCGGGAAGGTAAGGGCGCAGCCCTTGCGCAGGGGTCTGGGGAAACCCGGTTTCCCCAGACCCCCACCCGGTGGGAGGGTTTGGGAAGGCTGCGCCCTCCCAGGAAGGATGTTCATCCCGTCGGTGTGCGGCGCGAGCCGCACGGACGGCTGGCGGGCTGCGCGACAACCGCGCACCTCCGGTTATATCAGCGTATAGCTCCAACTGACCGGCTGGCCCTCGCGATACGGCATCACTCCGTGGAACTGGCGCGGATCGTCGCCGAAGACCAGGGGCAGGAAGTACGGGTCGCCGGGCCAGAGGGGCAGATCGCCGCGCAACAGCCGCTCGACCGGCGTCCACTCGAGGCTGCCCTCGGCATTGGCTGCGGGCGGCTGGCCGCGAAAGCGGGTGATCAGAAAGATAAAACCCAGCCAGTCCTCGCCCTGTTTCCCGAAGCCGGGCCAACTGATCGTCCCGCGCAGCGTCAGGTCAAGCGCCTCGATCGCCGCCTCCTCGCGCAACTCGCGGCGCATACCACTCACCACATCTTCATGCGGCTCGAGTTTGCCTCCCAGGCCATTATACTTGCCGAGATGTTGATCCTGCGCGCGCGCATTGCGATGCACCAGCAGCACCGAGGCGCGATCAGGCGAGAGGACGTACCCCAGGGTGGCGATGATGGGGGTATATGGCATGGTCTCGATGCTTCCCAACTCGTGGCAGGGAGGGCTTGCCCTCCCTGAAACACCTTCTTCTCACCTCGGGCGGGGGTGTGGGGAAACCCGCTTTCCCCACCCTTCGCTCCAAGGGACCATGTTTAGTGGAGTAATGGCTCAATAACCATCAGCCGTCCATGCGGCTCGCGCCGCACACCGACGGGATGAAAAAGGTTCTTCTTGGGAGGGCGTAGCCCTCCCAAACCCTCCCACCAGGCGGGGGCATGGGGAAACCGGGTTTCCCCATCCCCCTGCGTGAGCCAGGCCCTCCCGCGGGCAGGGGTGTGGGGAAACCCGGTTTCCCCACACCCCTCTCCGAGAGCCTATGTTCACCTTAGCCCGACGGAACCAGGCGTCGTGCAAGACACTACGTCACACCCGAAGGCGCCGCCCTCGCGCTCCTCACCACGCCCCATAGAGGCCCCGGGCGCCCTGGCGGTATTCCTCGAGGCGGCGGAGGCTGCCCGGTTCGGTGTTCACAGGCAGATCGCGCCGGTGGAAAAAGCGCGCGTCAACGATCTCCAGGTCATAAGCCGGGGGGCGCGCCTGCCCCAGTGGTTCGCAGACGAACACGGCCACGTAGTTGGTCATGCCCTCACTAATGGCCCGGTACAGTCCCAGCAGCGCGAGCGGGCGCGTTTCGCAGCCCGCCTCCTCGCGCACCTCGCGGACGACAGCGCCGATCATCGTCTCGCTCCGTCCCAATCCGCCGCCGGGCAGCGACCAGGGGTAACGCCCGCCGCGATGGCGCACCAGCAAGACCTCATCATCGCGCACGACCAGGGCGCGCACGCCGACCTCGGTGGGACGGGTGAGCTGGCGCAGCCCGGCGCGGACGAGGATGATGGCATTATACGCGAGCGACAACCCGCCTTCGCGCAGGCTGGCCTTCCAGATGTGCATAGAGCAAAACACCCCCGTCCTCCGGTGGAAGGACGAGGGTCGTGCCTCGATGTGCAGCGTGCCTCCCGTGGATGACGTTGACGCTCTCAGCCTCGTGTATGCGCCGGCGCCGCGGGCAGCAGGGCCAGGTGCCGGGCACGCTTGATGGCCACCGACAGGCGCCGCTGCATCTTAGCCGTCACGCCGGTGCGCCGGCGGGGGAGGATCTTCCCCTGCGCCGTCACATACTTCTGGAGGCGCTTGACATCTTTGTAATCAGGCACAATGCCCAGCTTCGTAAACTCGCACTCGCGGCGGCGACCACGCCCCCCGCCGCCCTTCACCGTTCGATTCCGGCTCATACCCTATCGCTCTCCTCGGATCAGTTCCAGGATCCCACGGACAAACCAGCGTTTAGTATACCACATGTGCGGGTGCT
>DAOTYR010000102.1:0-7292 GCA_034434655.1 Chloroflexaceae bacterium | reverse complement strand
TGTCGCGGTAGGCCCAGAGCACCGATGCGGCCCAGATCAGCACCAGGTAGGCCCCGATCAGGATGCCCAGTAGCTGCAAGATCGGCACCAGGTTCGTCAACAGGTCCTGCAAGGCTTCCATGGTGATATCCGTCTCTTCATTGTCAGTTCGCGGGCGCCCCCACGGCAAGCAGGAGTCTGGGGGCCGCAGGACCCCAAAACAAAACCCGTACGTGTTCACATGTCTCCTGGGAGCGCGGGCAGCTTGCCCGCGGAGACGCGACAAGGGCGGGACGCCCGCGCTCCCAGGCGCGTGGGTTACCCCAGGTGTGAACACTTACCAAAACCCTGTTCCTTTTCCCCCCGGAGGAGCAATACCACAGCGGCGGTCTACAATTTTCTTGTCTCTGCCTTGAGCACAAAGACGGTCGCCCCACCCACCTGCACCTCCAGCGGCGCGGGGGGATAAAACTCGCCTGACTCGGCGATCGGCGGCATAGGCGAGACAAAGCGGGCGCGGGTCGAGCAGTGTTCGCGCACCACGTGGATAACGTGGTTCACCTGCTGATCCTCCACGCTGAGCATCAGGGTCACATTGCCTTCGCGCAGGAAGCCCCCCTGGCTGCTCAGGCGCGTCACCCGGTAGCTGTGCTCCGTCAGCGCGTCCACCAGCATGGTCGCGTCCTGCGGCTGCACGATGGCGAGCACCAGTTTCATACCGTCGGACCTAAGCGCACGACCGGCGCGAGCAGCGGTTCAACCTCGGCGTAGATCTGCGCGGCCACCGCCTCGATAGGCTGGTTGGCCGAGAGGCGCCGCCAGCGCGCCGGATCGCGCCGCATCAACTCGAGGAACCCCGCAACCACGCGCTGGTGGTAGGCCAGATCGCGGGCGTCGAGCCGGTTCCATTCGGCGTTCGCGCCGGGAACTCCCGGCGCGGTGGTGCGTTCACGTTGGGCGCGCTTGCGTCGCAGCCCCTCTTCCACCTCAATATCCAGGTAAAACGTCAGATCAGGCATCAGGCCGCCAGTGGCAACAGCGGTGATCGCCTGCAGTTCATCGAGGTCGCGTCCCAACCCATAGCCCTGGTAGGCGAAGGTGGAGTCGGCATAGCGATCGCAGAGCACGATCCCACCCGTGTTCAGGTAGGGCCGGATCAGTTCGCTCACCAGTTGGGCCCGCGCCGCTGAGAAGAGCAGCGTTTCCGTGGTCGGCGCCATCTCGGTATGGCGCAGATCCACCAGGATCCGGCGGATCATCTCGCCGATGCGCGTCCCTCCTGGCTCACGGGTGAGAATGACTGGATAACCCTCGGCCTGTAATCGCTCATAGAGCAACCGCGCCTGCGTGCTCTTCCCGCTGCCCTCCGGCCCTTCGAAGGTGATGAAGACGCCCATCGTTCTTGATGATCCACTCCTGCGGCTACGCCGCACAGCAACCGAAGGTTGTTCCTGGGAGGGCTACGCCCTCCCACACCCTCCCACCGGGTGAGGGATGGGGAACCCTGGTTTCCCCATCCCCCTGCTCGCGGGCTGCGCCCTTCCGACCCCTCCCGCGGGCAGGGGATCCAGGTTTACCTCAGGCACGTCATATTATACAGGCTTTTTGATGTTAGGCCACATTCGCGCGGGCGGCGCCCTCCTACCCGGTAGGGGTACGAGGAAAGCCGGTTTCCCCAGCCCCCTGCGCGCGAGCGGCGCCCTCCCACACCCTCCTGCGGGCGGGGGTATGGGGGAACCTGGTTCCCCCATGTTCACGTTAGACAAGGTTCAAAAGCGAGCGTTTCAACGTTACAGTTGCTCCACACCTCCACACAACCGGCCTGTAGAGCTGTAGAGCTGTGGAGCTGAACCCCAGATTGTCAAGCAGGTTTGAACCATGTCTTAGGGGCGGAAGATCTTCACCCGCCGGTTGGCGTCTTCGCCCCGGCTCTCCGAACGGAGGTTATAGCGATCGGCCATCTGATGCTGCAACTTGCGAATGTAACTACTGCGTGGCGTTAACTCGACCACCGTGCGCTCGCCGTTCATGAGCTGGTGGATCGCCTGTTCCACCTCCAGCATAGCCTCCTCGACCACGCTGCTATCATCGGCGTGGCGCAGCGACGGGAAGCTCGCATCGGGTTCCACCTCGCGCAGGTTGAAGAGGTGGGCCAACTGGCGCTCCATCTGCGAGATGGTATTGTTGCGCAGCACATACACCGGCACGCCCTGCTCTTCGGCCTGGCGCAGCCGCTGGGCACTCTGGCGATAGTAGTTCTTCAATGTCATCACCAGGGTAGCGTCTTTCATATCCCGGACGATCACCGCCGGCACGCCTAGACGCTCGATGGCCGTCTCCAGGCGGTTGCGGCTCACCCCGAAGGGAAAGATGCGCTGCATGGTCTGTCCAGGGGCGGCGGCCCCGCCATTGCCGCTGCTCGGCAAGCTGCGTTCGCGCACCCGCGGCCCCGAAACGCCTATGGCCTCGCCCAGGCCGCCCCGCGCCCCGCCCCGCACGCCGGGGCGCCCGCCCTCGCGCGCGTAGCTCCGCCGGCCCACTGCCGGCAGTTCGCTCACCTCGCGGTGCAGCGGCTGGCTGTGGATCACGCCGTCTGCGTCCCGCCAGCGTTCCTCTGCCGGCGGATCCTCGCCGCGGAGAATGGCATCCACTGCCGCGGCCACATCCTGGTAGACCGTCACCCGGTCCCAACTCTGGATCTCCACCAGCACGTCGAAGGTGGGCGGGGCCTTGCGCTCCAGCACCGTCTTCTGGGTGCCCCGGCGGCGCGCCTCTTCATCGCCCAGGGTCACCGCCTGAATGCCGCCGACCAGGTCGGACAGGGTAGGGTTGATCATCAAGTTGTCGAGGGTATTGCCGTGGGCCGTGCCGACCAGTTGCACGCCACGCTCGGCGATCGTGCGCGCGGCCATGGCTTCCAGTTCGGTGCCGATCTCGTCAATGACGATCACCTCGGGCATATGGTTTTCCACCGCCTCGATCATGACCGCGTGCTGCTCCGCCGGACGCGGCACCTGCATGCGCCGCGCCCGCCCGATGCCGGGGTGTGGAATGTCGCCATCGCCGGCAATCTCGTTCGAGGTGTCCACAATCACCACCCGCTTGCGCAACTCCTCGGCCAGCACGCGGGCCGTCTCGCGGAGCAGGGTAGTTTTGCCCGTGCCCGGCTTGCCCAGCAGCAGGATGCTCTTCCCGGTCTCCACGAGGTCGCGGATAATCGTCACCGTGCCGAAGATCGCGCGGCCCACCCGGCAGGTCAGGCCGATCACCTGGCCGCGGCGGTTGCGGATCGCCGAGATACGGTGCAGGGTGCGGGGGATTCCGGCGCGGTTGTCTTCGCCAAACTCACCGATCCGGGCGATAACGTAGTTAATATCCTCCTGGCTCACCTCCCGATCGCTGAGGAACCGCTCCCGTCCCCGGTAGCGCGCTTCGGGCAGGCGCCCGAGATCCATCACAACTTCCAGCAGATCGGTGGCATCATCATCGGCGTCGGTAATCGCCTGGGTAATGTGCGGTGGAAGGGCTGAGAGCAGCAACTGGATATCAGTGGTGACTTCCTGTCGGTCTGACATAGGATTGTGGGTCCTCTCTCGGCGTGGAGATGCGGGGCGCGGGCACCCGGGGCTCCAGGCCGGGCTCGAGCGCGGGCACGAGCAACGAGCGGCGCGCCGGCACGACGGTGTTCTTCACCAGCAGCGCCTGCTCGCCAATAGGTTGAAAGCCGAGATCTTGGGCGAAGGCCAGGAACTCGCCCTGGTACTCGCGGAGCATCAGATACGCCGGGCGCGTGTCGTTGAGTTGCGCCAATCCGAAGCGCAGCACGTCCACCGCGCTATCGCGCGCATCGGGGCGGATCAAGAGATTGAACACGTGGCCGGATGGACCGCTCGAGCAGTGCAAATAGGCCACCAGGTCGTCATCGGGGCCGAGCACCCACGCCACACGACGGAGGCCCATCCAGTGCCGGGTAAGCGGCAGGGCCCAGTAGCGCGCGTTCCGCACCTCGGCCTGCTGCACCGGATGCGGCGTTGTCGCCCCGTACAGCTTATGCACCGCCCAGTGGTCACGGCGACCCTGGATGCGCATCGGCGCCAGTGTGGTGCCCTGATCCCAGTCGGGACCGGAAAGGTGGAGAATGGTGTTGTGGCTGTAAGTCTGGAAGCCCAGTTGGCGGAAGATCTCGCGCACCTCGCTGGGCCCTTCCGGCACCGCCGCGTACAGTCGCTGCACGTGGTGGTAGCCAGCGTTCTCCACCAGACGCGCCAGCAACTGGAACCAGACTTCCCGATCACTGGGGTGCCGGATCGCCTGTCCTCCCAGCGAGGCGATGTACACGATATCCTGCTCAGGACGGCCGCTGCGCCCCTGCGCCTGGACCACCGCGGCGCTGCCCTGATCGTGGTAGACCAGGGTCGACATATCGCGACCATTGCCCCGCAGCAGGCAGTGCAATGCAAACCAGGCTGGACGATGGGTCTGCGCCAGCAGAGCATCGGTGTAGAGCAGCACCTGGTTGCGCGGCTTCCGTCGCAGCGACCAGAGATCGCCGGGCGCGACTGAGCGTATCATAGGTGATGATGTTCCATTGCAGCGTTGGCGCTGCTTCCGGCAAGTTCTCGAACGGAGTGGTTCTGTGCGTTTCTCAACCCGTTGGGGCGAGGTATCCGGCTCCTCCCTCCAGCGGGGGGGCGGTTGGGAGGGGGAGCCGTGCCGCGCGCGGCGCCATCTGGGCAAGGCAAAGCTCCCAGAACGCAACACGTGGATGCTACAACTCCAGAAACAAGCGATGCATCCGATCGTCGTCGGTCAGTTCTGGATGAAAGGTTGTCGCCAGCACGCGACCCTGCCGCGCGGCGACAATGGCGCCGTCGGGCAGGCGGGCAAGCACCTCCACCTCCCGGCCAACCGCCTCGATCAGCGGGGCGCGGATGAACACCCCCGGCAGCGGAGGCGGTCCCAGGACTGGCACGGCCAGGGGAGTTTCGAAACTCTCCAACTGGCTGCCGTAGGCATTGCGCCGCACGGTCATCTCCATGATCCCGATGGTCGGCTGGCCGCCCTGTTTGGCGTCCAGCACCTCCCGGGCCAGCAGAATGGCCCCCGCGCAGGTGCCCCAGACCGCCAGGTCGCGACCCGACCGGGCGCGGAGCAACTCCAACAACTGGTAGCGATACAAGAGCCGCCCGATCGTCGTGCTCTCCCCTCCGGGAATGATCAGACGATCAACGGCGGCCAGGTGTTGCGGCAAACGCACCTCCACGGGCGCGACGCCGATGCGCTTGAGCACGTCCAGGTGCTCGCGAACATCGCCCTGCAGGGCCAGTACGCCAACTCTCATAGCATGCTCAGCAATCCATGCGGCTGCGCCGCACCCCGACGGGATGAAAAGAGGTTCTTCCTGGGAGGGCTGCGCCCTCCCAGACCCTCCCACCGGGTGGGGGGATGGGGAAACCAGGTTTCCCCATCCCCCTGCGCAAGGGCTGCGCCCTCACCTTCCCGCGGGTGGGGGTGTGGGGAAACCCGGTTTCCCCATACCCCTCGCCGAGAGCGTATGTTCACCTTAGAGCAGCGGCGGAGCGCGCCTTACCGGCGCCCGGCGCCGCTGAGGCGCTCCCGTCCCACGCTACCAACCCCGGCGGGCCATACGCTGCTCGGCCGGAAGGTGTTCCAGGGAAATCCCCACCATCGCTTCGCCCAGCCCCTTGCTCACCTCGGCGATGATGTCGGGATCGTTGTAGTGCGTGGTTGCCTCGACAATCGCCCGCGCCCGCTTCATCGGATCGCCGCTCTTAAAAATCCCCGACCCGACGAAAACGCCATCAACCCCGAGTTGCATCATCAGCGCGGCATCGGCGGGCGTGGCGATGCCCCCGGCGGCAAAGTTGACCACCGGCAACCGCCCCGTCTCGGCCACCTGTCTGACCAGGTCGTAAGGGGCCTGAATATGTTTGGCGTAGACGAACAACTCATCTTCGCTCATGCTCTGCAGGCGGCGCACCTCGCCATAGACGGCGCGGGCGTGGCGCACCGCCTCCACGACATTGCCCGTCCCCGCCTCGCCCTTGGTACGCAGCATCGCCGCCCCTTCGGCCACCCGGCGCAGACCCTCGCCCAGGTCGCGGCAGCCACACACAAAGGGGATCTTAAAGCGATGCTTGTTGATATGGTGCTCCTCGTCCGCCGGGGTCAGCACTTCGCTCTCGTCAATGTAGTCAATACCCAGGGCTTCAAGCACCTGGGCTTCGACGAAGTGGCCGATCCGCGCCTTGGCCATGACGGGGATGGTTACCGCCTCTTTAATCGCCACAATCAACTCGGGATCGCTCATCCGCGCCACGCCGCCCTGAGCGCGAATGTCCGCCGGAACGCGCTCCAGCGCCATCACGGCGACCGCGCCCGCTTCCTCGGCAATGCGCGCCTGTTCCGGCGTGACCACGTCCATGATCACGCCCCCTTTGAGCATCTGCGCCAGGCCTACCTTGGTCGTCCAGGTAGACTTTTCCATACGTAACCACCTCGCTACTGCGCGATCGAAGAGGGAACGATCGCTGGAAGCATCTGAAGCGCGCAAAGTTGTACAGCGCGCAAATATATTCTACCATAGCCCCCGGGGCCCGGCAATCCGCCTCCTCGCCGGGAGGCGCCCGCGTAGCTCCCTAACGTGAAAATAAGCCCTCGGCGAGGGGCATGGGGAAACCGGGTTTCCCCATGCTCCCACCCGCGGGAGGGTTTGGGAGGGCTTCGCCCTCCCAGGAACAACCGTATGTTCATTGCGGCGTTGTGCGGCGGAGCCGCATGGACGGCTACCGTGAACATAGGCTGCTCACCTACGCGCATGCGGCGCTGACCCCCCCTCCCAACCTCCCCCCGCTGGGGGGAGGCGCCGGACTCCCTCCACCCAGCGGGGGGAGGGCTGGGGAGGGGGGCCGTCACCTTGCCCGCGGAGACGCGACGCGGGCGGGCCGCCCGCGCTCCCAGGCGATGTTCATCGGGCGGTGTGCGCGAATCGCATGGACGGCTAACGTGAACATAGGCTCTCGAAGAGGGGTGTGGGGAAACCGGGTTTCCCCACGCCCCCGCGGACGCGTGCCGGAGGCCCGCGCACCCAGGCCCCGGCCCCGGGGAGGGTTTGGGAGGGCTACGCCCTCCCAGACCCTCCCGCGGGTGGGGGAGTGGGGAAACCCGGTTTCCCCATGCCCCTGCGGGGCGGGGGGGTGGGGAAACCCGGTTTCCCCACCCCCCTCGCCGAGGGCGTATGTTCACCTCAGCCGCCTATGCTGCCGGGCGGCACACCGCCCGATGCACACGGG
>DAOTYR010000101.1:0-2128 GCA_034434655.1 Chloroflexaceae bacterium | reverse complement strand
TCTACGGCATGAGCCTGGTGTTCGCCTTGCTGGCGCTGCTGTGGGGCTTGCTGGCGCTGCTGGTGTGGCTGGACGGGCGACGGCGCGCGCCCCTCGCGGCGTCCGGAGGCGCAACCGCGGCACCCGAGGAGGTCACCGCGGCGCCCGGAGTGCGGGTGCGCGGCGCCGGCGTCGAGGAACTTGCCCCCGAGGCCCTGGTGGCCATCGCGGTGGCGGTGCTGGCGCACGCGAGCCAGGAGCAGCCGCACGAGCGGGAAACCGGACCCGCTCCGCCCGAAGGCCCGGCAGCGCTCAGTCGCTGGGTTGCCGCCGGACGCGTCAGGCAGACGCTGCGCGCGGCGCAGCGGAGGAGGGGATAGCATGCGACGCTACCGGCTAACCGTCAGCGGGCGGGATTTTGAGCTTGCCGTAGAAACACTGGGACCGGATCGCTACCAGGTGGCGCTGGAAGGGAAGCAGTACGAGGTAATCCTGGAACCCCTCGCTGAGGGGGTGCCGGCAGAGATACAACCTACCTGGCCGCCCGCGGAGGAGCCGGTCGCGCCTGCCTCGCCGGCCCCGGCAACCTCGGGCGTCGCATTGCTGACGGCGCCCATGCCAGGCACGGTGTTGCGCATCGAGGTTTCGGCCGGCCAGACGGTGCGGCGCGGCGATCCGGTGCTTGTGCTGGAGGCGATGAAGATGCAGAACCTCATCCGCGCACCGGGCGATGGCGAGGTCTCCGAGGTGCTGGTGACACCCGGGCAGACGGTGGGCCACGGCGAGCCCCTGATCCGCTTTGCCGCGGAGGGCCGATGAACGCCGAGTTCTTCCTCCGCCTCACGCAGGGTCCCCTGAACCTCACCTGGCAGAGCCTGGTGATGCTCGGCGTGGCCGGATTGCTCTTCTACCTGGCGATTGTACGGGGCTACGAGCCGCTGTTGCTGCTGCCCATCGCCGCCGGCGCGATGCTGGCCAATCTGCCCCTCTCGCCGATGCTGGGCGAAGAGGGCATGCTGAGCGTGCTCTACCGCGCGGGGATCGAGAACGAGTTGTTCCCGCTGCTGATCTTCATCGGCATCGGCGCACTGACCGACTTCGGGCCGCTGCTCGAGAACCCGCGGATGGTGCTGCTGGGAGCGGCGGGGCAGTTTGGCATCTTTGCCACCCTGCTGCTGGCGCTGGCGCTGGGATTTACGCCCAATGAGGCGGCCTCGATCGGCATCATCGGGGCGATTGACGGCCCGACATCGATCTACGTATCGAGCCTGCTGGCGCCCCATCTGCTCGGGCCGATCACCGTGGCGGCCTACAGCTACATGGCCCTCGTGCCGCTGATCATGCCGCCGGTGATCCGCTTGCTCACCAATCGGCGCGAGCGCGCCATCCGTATGCCCTACAGCCAGCGCCCGATCAGCAAGCGCACGCGCATCATCTTCCCGATAGTCACGACGATCGTGGTCGGCACGCTGGTACCGTTCGCCATCCCCCTGATCGGCTCGCTCATGCTCGGCAACCTGATGCGCGAGTCAGGGGCGGTCGAGCGCCTGACCGGCGCCGCCTCGAACGAACTGACCAACATTGTGACCCTGTTTCTCGGCCTCGCGATCGGCTCGACGATGGTAGGGGTCGAGTTTCTACGCTTGACCACGTTGCTGATCCTGCTCCTGGGCATGCTGGCCTTCGCCGTTGACACCGCCGCCGGCCTGTTGTTTGGCAAACTGCTGAGCCTGCTCAGTATGGGGCGGATCAACCCGATCATCGGCGCGGCGGGGATCAGCGCCTTTCCCATGGCGGCGCGGGTGGTGCAGCGCGTCGCCACCGAGGAAGATTTTGAGAACTTTCTGCTCTTTCACGCCATGGGCGCCAATGCCGCCGGTCAGATCGCCAGCGTGGTCGCCGGCGGGGTGCTCCTGGCGCTGATGGGCGCGGGATGAGGATACCAGTTTAGATTGCGGATTGTAGATTGCCGCTCAATGCAACAGGAAGCGCTCACGAGCTTGCGGCGCCTCTATGACGCTTTGGTAGATTTCTCTCGAACCGACCTGTCAGGTGTGCGGCAGCCGCAATGAGCGCCCGATCACCGGCACGCGGCGTGGCTGCCCCTGACGTGAAAATGGGGGAACCAGGTTCCCCCACACCCCCGCCC
>DAOTYR010000100.1:0-2021 GCA_034434655.1 Chloroflexaceae bacterium | reverse complement strand
ATCGGTCTCTCGGGCGAGTTGCGGAGCGTGAGCCAGCTCGATCGGCGGCTCGCCGAGGCGGCCAGCCTCGGCTTTGCCCGCGCGGTCGTGCCCTCCACGGCAAACCTGTCCGTCACCGGCGATCTTGCCCTGGCGCCAGCGCGCTCCCTGGCCGAGGTGGTGGAGATGCTGTAACTGTTCACACCTGGGGTAACCCACGCGCCTATGAGCGAGGGCGTTTCGCCCCCATCGCGTCTCCGCGGGCATGCTGCCCGCGCTCCCAGGAGACATGTGAACACGTACGAGATGCTCGCCCACGGGCAGTAAGCGACCCGGGGCGCTGCTCCTGGAAGTGACAGTCGCCGCCCGCTCCGCCCGTGGCGGCAGCCACGTCCGCATCTGGACCGGATGCCCGCCTGCCGCGGGCGGAACAAACGGAGCACGGAGCGCGCGGCTCTTTGCGCCTCTTCCGAAGGGATACGCAACAGGTCGCACAGCGAACTTTAGCCTATCGTCGTGGTGTATTGTCCAACACCGGTATGAACAAGGACTCGCCCGGAGGGGCACTACCCTCCCGCATGCTCCCATCCGGCGGGCCGGGGCGCAGGATCAGTCTCAACTTCATCGTCCGCATCCTGGGGATGCTCAGCCTGGCCTACATCGGCTGGTCGGTGGGCCGCTCGCTGTCCGACCCGCAGCCGGATGAGATGCAGGTGTTTGCCACCCAGTTGTTGATGCTCGCCGGCGCCGGTCTGGGGCTCCTGGTAACGCCGCGCCTCACCATCGAGCCGGTGGAGGAGTTGCTGCGCCGCTCGCGCCACGTGCCCCTGCCCGACTTGCTGATCATCGGCGCGGGGATGCTGATCGGCCTGGTCTTCGCCGTGCTGCTCGCCGTGCCCATGGCCGCGTTGCCGCGTCCCTTCGGGCAGTACCTGCCGCTGATCTGCGCCCTGGTCTGCGCCTACGTCGGCGGGAAGATTTTCGCTATGCGTAAGCGTGATCTGAGCGACCTGCTGCGCTCGGTACGCCCCGGCGCCGCCTTGCCTGCCCTGGCGGGGGCGCCGGCGCAGCCCCAACCCGCCGAACGGCGCCTGCTGCTCGACACCAGCGCGATCATCGACGGGCGCATCGCCGCGGTCGCCCGCACCGGCTTTCTCGAGGGAACCCTCCTGGTGCCGGGCTTTGTGCTGGCCGAATTGCAACAACTCGCTGACTCAACCGACGACCTGCGCCGCAGCAAGGGCCGGCGCGGCCTCGACCTGCTCAACGAGATGCAACGCCAGTCGCCCCTGCCGGTCGAGGTGCTCAACGTCGAGGTTGCCGGCGCCAGCAAGGTTGACGATAAGCTGATCGCCCTGGCCCGCCAGTACTCCTGCCCGATCATCAGCAACGACTTCAACCTCAACCGCGTCGCCGGCCTCCAGGGCGTGCGGGTGCTCAGCCTCAACCAGCTCAGCGAGGCCGTGCGCCCGCCGGTGAGCCAGGATCAGCGCCTGCACGTGCTGATCCGCAACGAGGGCAACGCGCGCCAGCAGGGGGTAGGCTACCTGGAAGACGGTACGCCGGTGATTGTCGAAGACGCGCGCCACCTGATCGGCCAGACCACCGAAGTGATTGTGACGCGCCTGCACCAGACCCAGACCGGGCGGCTCGTCTTCGCCACCATCGCGCCCGAGGCATCCCCGGCGCCCTCCAATAGCGGGTAGGGTGATCTAACGTGAACATAGGCTCTCGAAGAGGGGCATGGGGACACCCGGTTTCCCCACGCCCCCGCCCCGCAAGGGCATGGGGAAACCGGGTGTCCCCATGCCCCCACCCGCGGGAGGGTGTGGGAGGGCGCAGCCCTCCCAGGAACAACCGTATGTTCATTGCGGCGTGGTGCGGCGCAACCGTATGCACAACCGAGGTGACCATCGTGCGCCGGGTTCAGCCCCCCTCCCAGCCTCCCCCCGCTGGGGGGAGGCGCCGGGTGCCCGCCCCCGGCGGGGGAGGGTCAGGGAAGGAACTGTCACCGTGCCCGCGGAGCCGCGATGCGGGCGGGA